>JALTLT010000411.1 GCA_027001815.1 Gammaproteobacteria bacterium
ATGTGCGCTTCATTGATCTCGTTCCGCTCTGCTGGTCTGGAGTCAGTTGTCGGGATCGCCGGGCTCTGCCCCTCGCGATCCCCGGCCCGCGCCTGCATGGGCGCGGGCCGCATGAATTCGAACGCCGTCGATCGGCACCGCATTCCACCCTCCTGGAGAGCAGAAGCGACCGCCGGAAAGCCCTTCATCCTACCGCTTCCGATCGATCGGTGTCAATAACAGCCCGTCGGGACGACTAAGCCGAAGGTCACTCTGCCCCGCGGAAAGCACCAGATCCTGACGGCCTGTCAAACGCCGACACGCTGTTAACGGGGCCGTCACAGCCCCCATTCCGCTCCATTGGCCTGATGGCCCTTTCGGAGGTAGACTGATCCCTTTCCAGGAGGAGTCCGTCCGGCCTCACGAGAGTGACACCGGAGTGGAGGAGGCGATCGCTCCGCCCGCGGCGACACGAGATTCCCCACGTCGCCCGACTTCCGCGGACGCATGTCTCTACACCGCGATCGCAGACCTCCCTCCCCCTTCCCGGCGGGCCGCGCGCTCATCGGGGGGCATTCCGGCCGAGACGGATCGCGCCGCACCCGGGTGTCACCGTCTCCGGGCACCTCTTCGGTATCTTTCTGCTCTCTCAAGGGGTTCGAGGGTCTCAACAGGTGAGTTCAGCAATCTGGCAGCTATGTCTCGCCCGTCTCGAGGAGGAGATTCCCGCGGACCAGTTCAATACCTGGATCCGGCCCCTGCAGGCAGTGGAAGAGGGTGACGAGATGCGACTCCTCGCACCCAACGCCTTCGTCCAGGAAAAGGTCCGCGCCGAGTATGCGCGGCGGATCGTCGACTCCCTCACCGCCCTCGGCCGCCCGGAACTGCGCCTCGAGGTGGCGGTGGGGAGCATCGAGACCCCCTCATCGGCCGCGGCACCGAGCGTCGTCGAACCGGAGTCCCGGGGCAAGGCCTTCTCCAAGGGCAGCAACCTCAATCCGGGCTATACCTTCGCCAGCTTCGTCGAGGGCAAGTCCAACCAGCTTGCCCGGGCCGCCTCCTTCCAGGTGGCGGAGAACCCGGGCAGCGCCTACAACCCCCTGGTGATCTACGGGGGGGTGGGGCTCGGCAAGACCCATCTGATGCACGCCATCGGCAATCTGATCCTCGACCGGAACCCCTCGTCCAAGGTGGCCTACCTGCGCTCGGAACAATTCGTGGCGGACATGGTGAAGTCGCTGCGGCACAACACCATCGACGCCTTCAAGCGCCACTACCGTTCACTCAACGCCCTGCTGATCGACGACATCCAGTTCTTTGCCGGCAAGGAGCGCTCCCAGGAGGAGTTCTTCCACACCTTCAACGCACTGCTCGAGAACGAACAGCAGATCATCATGACCTGCGACCGGTTCCCGAAGGAGGTGGACGGCATCGAGGAGCGGCTCAAGTCCCGTTGCGGCTGGGGCCTCACCGTCTTCATCGACATGCCGGAACTGGAGACCCGGGTGGCGATCCTCAAGGACAAGGCCGCTCAGCGGGGGGTCGACCTTCCGGACGAGGTGGCCTTCTTCATCGGCAAACGGATCCGCTCCAATATTCGCGAACTGGAGGGGGCACTGAGCCGGGTGATGGCCCACGCCCAGTTCACCGGTCAGGCCATCACCCTCGACCTCACCCGCGAGGCGCTGCGGGACCTGCTCGCCCTGCAGGACCGGCTGGTCACGATCGAGAACATCCAGAAGGTGGTGGCAGAATATTACAAGATCCGGGTTCATGACCTCCTCTCCGCACGGCGCAGCCGCTCCGTGGCGAGGCCGAGGCAGATCGCCATGGCGCTGGCCAAGGAGCTGACCAGCCACAGCCTGCCGGAGATCGGTGATGCCTTTGGCGGTCGCGACCACACCACCGTGCTGCACGCATGCCGCAAGATCAAGGAGTTACGGGAGAGTGACAACCGGATCAACGAGGAGTACCGGATCCTGTTGAGAATACTCACCAGTTGATGGGGGCAAGCTGTGGATAAATGACTCGAGAAAGTGCATGGTGGAGTTATCCACAATTCATACACTTCTCCCCACAACCGCCCCACATCTGTACAGGGGATGAAGCGATGAAATCAAGCTGTTGAAAAATATATGGAAAAATCGGTTTTCCACAGATCGGTCGGCACCAGTTATCATCACTATCCATACTAATTCAAAAAGATTAATGAACAGAGAGGGAAGGACCAGAGCATGAGATTCTCCATCGGACGCGAAACGATCCTCAGGCCCCTGCAGATGGTCATCAGCGTGGTGGAACGGCGTCAGACACTGCCGGTCCTTTCCAACTTGCTGCTGGTGATCGAGGGTAACCGGCTCTCCATCACTGCCACCGATCTGGAGGTGGAAGTCTCGGTGACGGTGGAGGTGGAGAGTGCCGAGGAGGGAGAGATTACCGTCCCGGCCCGCAAGTTCGTGGACATCTGCAGGGCCCTCCCGGAAGAGGCGACCCTCGAGGCGACCCTCGGCGAGGATCACCTGAAGCTCCGCGCCGGACGCAGCCGGTTCAGTCTCGCCACCCTGGCGGCGGTGGAGTTTCCGGTCATCGAGGAAGTGGCGGCGCGCCGGGAACTCGCCCTCTCCGTTGAGAAGCTCAAGGAGCTGATCTCTGGTACCCACTTCTGCATGGCGCAACAGGATGTGCGCTACTATCTCAACGGCCTCATGCTGGAGCTCGCGCCGGGCCATCTTCGGGCGGTGGCCACCGACGGACATCGCCTCGCGGTCTGTGACGTGGAAGAACAGATTCCGGTGGAGGGGATCGAGCAGGTGATCGTTCCACGCAAGGGGGTCCAGGAGCTGCTACGCCTGCTTGGGGAGAGCGAGGGCGAGGCGCGGGTCGTTCTTGGCCAGAGTCACGTGCGCGTGGAACTCCCGCAGATCCGCTTCACTTCCAAACTCATCGACGGCAAATTCCCCGACTACCAGCGGGTCCTTCCTCAGGATAGCGACAAGCGGCTGGTGATCGATCGTCGTGAGTTGACCGATGCGCTGGTGCGCACCTCGATTCTCTCCAATGAGAAGTATCGGGGCATCCGCTTCGTTCTCGAACCAGAGCGGATCACCGTGCAGGCGCACAACCCGGAGAAGGAGGAGGCAGAGGAAGAGCTGGCTGCCACCTTCGAGGGCGAACAGATGGAGATCGGCTTCAACGTGGGGTATGTCCTGGATGCGCTCAACGCCATCTCAACGGGGGAGGTGGAGATGCAGCTTCGGGACAGCAACAGCAGTTGTCTGATCAAGGCGCCGGAGAGTGAGGCATGCCGATACGTGGTCATGCCCATGCGGTTGTAGCGGCCCCACGGGGCGTGGCAGCCACAGCCGGGCAGAAAGGGAAAGGCGGTCGGGTGAAGCCACTCGGCCGCCTTTCGTCGTTTCCGAGCGGGATGTAGGGGATGGCTCTGGTACACCTTTCGGTCACGGGGTTCCGGGTGTTTGCGCACGCGGAATTCTCTCCGGACCCCGGCGTCAACCTGATCGTGGGCAGCAACGGAGCCGGCAAGACCTCACTGCTGGAGGCGATCTATTATCTTGGGCGAGGCCGCTCCTTCCGCACCCGCCAGGTGGAGAGCGTCAGGAGAAGGAGTTGCGAACAACTCCGGATCGTCGGCCGCATTCGGGAAGAGGGGCGTTCGGCGACCTTGGGTATCGAGCGGGATGCGTATGGCCAGAGAATCCGGGTGGATCGCAAGGCGGCTTCGGGTTCCGCCGAATGCGCTCGTCTACTCCCCATCCAGGTGGTCCATCCCGGCAGTCACCGTCTCCTCGAAGAGGGGCCACGGTGGCGCCGCCAGTTCGTGGACTGGGGAGTGTTCCACGTGGAACCTCTCTTTCATCCTGTCTGGAAGCGCTACTCCGAGACTCTCAGGCAGAGAAATGCCGCGTTGCGGGCGGGAAGACCGGAGAGGGAGATCTCCCTGTGGGATCCGCTGCTGATCCGGCATGGGGAGGAGCTGAGCCGGTTGCGGTTCGCCTATGTGGAGCGTTTGGCGGAGGGATTGCCTCGTCTCCTCGAACAGGTCGGGCTTGAGCTGCCCATCGAGGTCACCTTCAATCCGGGCTGGAAGCGCGATGAGGAGTTGAAACAAGGCCTCGCCGCCCGCATCTCCACAGACCGAAACCGGGGTTTCACCAGTGTGGGCCCCCATCGCGCAGACCTGGTGATCCGGTCGGATCGTCGGATGGCGCGGGAAGTCCTCTCCAGGGGTCAGCAGAAACTTCTCGTTCTCGCTCTCGTCCTCACCCAGGCCCTGCTCCACCGGGATCTGACGGGCCGGTCTTCGGTGATGCTGCTGGACGATCTCTCGGCCGAGCTCGATTCGCAGCGGCGGCGAGATGTTCTGCATCTCCTGCGGGAGAGTGCGCTTCAGTGTTTCCTAACCGCCACTGATGAAGATGCGGTGGGCGGCACACCGGACAGGATGTTCCACGTGGAACAGGGCAGGATCCAAAGAGTGATATAATGATCCGATCCCGGCCACCTTGGACAGCGGCAGCCGATGCCGCATGACACGACCAGCATGGCAAATACCACCTACGACTCCTCCAATATCAAGGTCCTTAAAGGACTGGACGCGGTTCGCAAGCGTCCCGGAATGTACATCGGTGACACCGACGATGGAACCGGCTTGCATCACATGGTCTTCGAGGTGGTGGACAACTCCATCGACGAGTCCCTCGCCGGCTACTGCAGCGAGATCAGGGTGATCATCCACGGAGACAACTCGGTGACCGTCTCTGACAACGGACGGGGCATTCCGGTGGATATGCATCCGGAAGAGGGGCGGTCGGCCGCCGAGGTGATCATGACCGTGCTGCACGCGGGGGGAAAGTTCGACGACAACTCCTACAAGGTCTCCGGGGGACTCCACGGAGTGGGTGTCTCCGTGGTCAACGCCCTATCCGAGTCCCTCCATCTCACCATCCGCCGGGACGGAAAGGTGTGGGTGCAGGAGTACCGCATGGGAGAGCCGGTGGCACCCATCGAGGCGGTGCGTGACACCGACCGCACCGGCACGGAGATCCGCTTCAAGCCGAGCCCCGAGATCTTCAGCAGTACCGAGTTTCACTACGATGTGCTGGCCAAGCGCCTGCGGGAGCTCTCCTTCCTCAACTCCGGCGTGAGCATCCAGCTCCTCGACGAGCGCACTGGCCGGGAAGAGGTGTTCGAGTACGAGGGCGGGATTCGCGCCTTCGTGGAGCATCTCAACCGCAAGAAGACCCCGCTGCACCCCAATGTCTTCTACATCAACACCCGCAAGGACGACATCGGCATCGAGGTGGCGATGCAGTGGAACGACTCCTACCAGGAGAACATCTTCTGCTACACCAACAACATCCCCCAGCGGGATGGGGGTACCCATCTGGCCGGATTTCGTGCGGCCCTCACCCGGACCCTCAACCAGTACATCGAAGCCTCTGGGCTCGCCAAGCGGGACAAGGTGAATCCCACCGGAGACGACGCCCGGGAGGGGCTCACGGCGGTCCTTTCGGTGAAGGTGCCCGATCCCAAGTTCTCCTCCCAGACCAAGGAGAAGCTGGTCTCTTCCGAGGTGAAGGGGGTGGTCGAATCGGCGATCGGCGAACGACTTCAGGAGTTTCTGCTGGAGAATCCCGCCGACGCCAAGGCGATAACCGCCAAGATCGTCGAGGCCGCCCGTGCCCGCGAGGCGGCGCGGCGGGCCCGCGAACTGACGCGGCGCAAGAGCGCCCTCGATCTGGCCGGCCTGCCGGGCAAGCTGGCGGATTGCCAGGAGAAGGATCCGGCGGCCTCGGAACTCTTCCTGGTGGAGGGTGACTCCGCCGGTGGTTCCGCCAAACAGGGTCGCGATCGTCGCTACCAGGCGATCCTGCCCCTCAAGGGCAAGATCCTCAACGTGGAGAAGGCGCGGTTCGACAAGATGCTCTCCTCGGCGGAGGTGGGGACCCTCATCACCGCCCTCGGCTGCGGGATCGGCCGGGAGGAGTTCGACCCCGACAAGCTTCGTTATCATCGGATCATCATCATGACCGACGCGGACGTGGATGGCTCCCACATCCGCACCCTGCTGCTCACCTTCTTCTACCGGCAGATGCGCGAATTGATCGAGCGGGGGCACATCTACATCGCCCAGCCGCCCCTCTACAAGGTGAAGAAGGGCAAACAGGAACACTACGTGAAGGACGATGCGGAGCTGCAGGCCTATCTGCTGAGTCAGGCCCTCGACAATGCCGCGCTCCACGTGACCGCCGATGCGCCGCCGATCGCCGGTCCGCAACTGGAGGATCTCTCGCGCCAGTACATGCAAGTGCAAGCCATCATCGACCGTCTGAGCCGGCGATACGACCGCGTCGTTCTGGATAATCTCGTTTATTATCAAACACTTGTGTCAGCTATTGCCGCCTCCGACGAGGGTCGAGGGCGGTGGCTGGAGGGGTTTCTGGCGCTTCTCAACGGCGACCAGCCCCCCTCCATCCAGTATGAGGTGGAGCTCGAGCTGCGTGACGACGAACCCGGCTTCAACCTGCTGGTGACCCGTCGGGTGCACGGTGTGCCCATGGAACAGCGGATCCCGGGGGAGTTCTTCCTCAGCGAGGAGTACAAGGCAATCCGCGATCTGGGCGAGAAACTCGACGGACTGCTGGGTGACGGGGCGTGGATCCAGCGAGGCGAGAAGCGACAGCCGGTGACCACTTTCGACGACGCCATCGACTGGCTCATGAACGAGGCGCGTCGGGGCCAGAACATCCAGCGCTACAAGGGTCTCGGCGAGATGAATCCGGATCAGCTCTGGGAGACCACCATGGACCCCGACACCCGCCGGCTCCTGCAGGTGCGGATCGAGGATGCGGTGGCGGCCGACGAGGTGTTCACCACCCTCATGGGCGACCAGGTGGAACCGCGAAGGGATTTCATCGAGCAGAACGCCCTCTACGCCGAGAACATCGACGTCTGACGGGTTGTCGAGAGTCCCCGTTTTCGGCCGACCCGTGTGCGGTGGAGGGAAGCCGTGTTTTCCCATATCCTGCCAGTTGGGGGCGGTAACCCCTGTTTTTTTTGCGGCGTTTCCGGCCATCGACTCTTTGATCTTTGTCTATTGGAACGGGCATCCCCCTTTGCTAGGATGAGAGCGAAGCTGTCTGGTCGACGATCGCAGGATGCCGGCAGGCCCGCCGGTCACCTTCCGGCTCTCTTCAAAGAGCGCGCAATGGAGTGGTCATCATGGCTGAGAACGATACCCCCGAGTCCGGATCGGAGAGCGGGAATGCGCCCGAGGCGGATACCTCCCCCGAGCCGGTGAAGAAGAAGGCGCCTGCCCGGAAGAAGAAATCGACGGCCAAGAAGAAGAGCGCGGCCAGGAAGAAGAAGGCCAGCGCAAAGAAGAAGGCGGCCACCAGGAAGAGCACGGCGAAGAAGACGACGGCCGCGGCCAAGAGCAGCGAGTCCGCCGAGAAGAGCCGTGAACCGGAGTGGCCGTTGCCGGCCACCGCCGCGGCTACCGTAACCCGGGCCAAGGAACCCAGGGACGAAGAACCCAAGGCCGAAGAACCCAGGGCCGAAGAACCCAGGGCCGAAGAACCCAAGGGCGAAGAACCCAAGGGCGAAGAACCCAAGGGCGAAGAACCCAAGGGCGAAGAACCCAAGGGCGAAGAACCCAAGGGCGAAGAACCCAAGGGCGAACCGCCCTCCTCCTCCCTCCGTCGTGAACCCCCGGCATCCGCCGCGCCCCGGCCTCTCTGGCTCAAGCTGGGTGTTCCGGCGCTGGCAGTGGTGCTCTTCTTCGTCCTGCTGGAGGATCGCCGCGAACGGGCGGCTCAGCCGGTGCCCCTGCCCCTTGCCGAGGTGAAGTGGCAGGGCGAGGACGATCCCCTGGAGTTCTACCTTTGGATGACCACCGAGCCGGTACAGGGGTCGGAAGAGAGCCAACACCCCGAAGCGGCGGTCGTCCAGCCCCCCGCGAAGGCACAAGAGGAGGCCCTGCCGCTCTCCGATGTGGAGTGGGAGGAGGATGACTTCTTCGCCCTGCTGCTCCTCTCCCTGGAGGAGCAGGACTCCACGCCCTCCGTAGAGGAGGCGGCCGGCGCCGAGATCACCGGTGGAGAAGCGGCGGATGACAAGCGCGGCGAGGAGGTTTCGGAATCCCTTGCCGAAGGGGAACCGGCGGGGGAGAAGATGGCTGCGGAAGTGCCTGCGCCGGCCGAGGTGACGGCCGTCGAAGAGGCCCCGGCCGCGCCGGAGGTGGCTGCCGAGTCCCCGCCTGCCGCCGACGGGACGCCCCTCCCCTCCGCTGATGCCGAACCCTCGGAACCGGTCCCGGCCGAAGAAATGGATGGACCGGCCCCGGAAGAGGCGGGTGCGCGGGTGGTGGAGAGCGGCGCCGGCGAAGAGGGTGCCGCAGAAGGTGGTGAGGTTGGCGAGGAGATGGCCGTACCCCCCGTCTGGAACCCCTACCTGGTCTATCCCTATCCCCCCTACCCGCCCTATCCCCCGCCGGCGGTGGTGGATCCCTTCTATCCCTGGGGACCGCCCGGTCCCTGGTGGTGGTGGTGAGGGGTCAGCCTCTCTGACGGGATGTCGAGAAAGGCCGGAGAAGGCCTTTCCCGATCAAGAAAGCCGGAATGCGGTTTCCGGCTTCCTCACGTTTTCAATGAGGCCAGCAGCCTGTCGGACTTTGACAGACGGTCAGGTTCTGGTGCTTTCCGCGGGGCCCCGAGAGGCGGGAAGGCCCTCCCGGGGGACGCCGTAAACCCATCCCTGGGAGCTCGTCGGCGGCATCCTTGCCGCCAACGCCCCCGTGAGGGCCTTCCCGCCTCTCGGGGCGGAGTGACCTTCAGCTTGAAGTCCGACAGGCTGCTGGCCTCATTGAAAACGGCGGTGCATCCCTGCACCGCGGCACAGGCTGTCAAAAAACGGTGTTTTTCAACAGCCTGTTAACGCATGGTGACCAGCTCCTCCGCGGCGGTCGGGTGCAGGGCCACTGTGTCGTCCAGATCCCCCTTGGTAGCCCCCATGCGGAGTGCCACCGCGAATCCCTGCAGCATCTCGTCGGCTCCGCGTCCGATGATGTGCACCCCAACCACCTTCTCCCGCGGGCCGATGGTCACCAGCTTCATGGCGGTGGCCGGTTGCCGGTCGGTGAGGGCGTGGTACATGTTGGTGAAACGGGTCTGGTAGCACTTGACCGCATCGCCGTGGATGGCGATCGCCTCCGCCTCGGTGAGACCGACGGTGCCGATGGGGGGGTGGGAGAAGATCACCGTGGGGATCAGATCGTATTGCAGGTGGCGGTCGGGCCGTCCGCCGAAGAGACGGTCGCCGAGACGCCGGCCGGCGGCGATCGCTACCGGCGTGAGCTGCGCGCGCCCGGTCACGTCCCCCACCGCGTAGATGCCCGGCACGTTGGTGTTCTGGAATTCGTCGGTGGGGATGAATCCCTCCCCGTCGGTCGCCACGCCCGCCGCAGGGAGTTCCAGCGGTGCGGTAAGGGGGCGCCGGCCCACCGCCCAGATGAGGGTATCGTAGTCGTGGAGGGTGATGCCGCCGCGCAGGTGAAGGGTGAGCCGGCCCGGCTCCCCCTCCACCCGTTCCAGGGCACTGCGGGGCAGGATGTTGATGCCGTCGGCCAGCATCTCTTCCATCAGCGTGTCGCGCAACATGGCGTCGAACCGTCTGAGGAGCGTCTCCCGCCGCAGCAACAGCGTCACCTCGCTGCCCAGCGCGTTGAGCAGCCCCGCCAGCTCCACGGCGATGTAACCGGCGCCAACCACGGCGACCCGCCGTGGCTGGTTATCCAGGGCGAAGAAGCCGTCGGAGGTGATGCCCAGTTCGGCGCCGGGGATCTGCGGAACCACCGGCTCGCCGCCGGGGGCGATGACGATGTGATCGGCCGAGAGTCGGCGATCGCCCACCGCCAGGGTATGGGTGTCCACGAAGCACGCCTCGCCCCGGACCAGATCGATCCCGAAGTCCTCCAGCCAGTTGCCGTACCAGCGGTTGATCCCCTCGATATAGGCATTGCGCTTCTCCACCAGGGTACGCCAATCGAAGCCGCCGCGATCGAGGTCGAACCCGTAACCGGTGGCATCCCCCAGGGTGTGGGCCACCTCGGCGGCGTTCCACATGATCTTCTTGGGCACACAGCCCACGTTGACGCAGGTTCCTCCCAGCGCCCCCCGCTCGACGATAGCGCACCTGGCGCCGTGCTGTGCCGCCTTCTCGGCGACCGAGAGGCCGCCGCTGCCGGCGCCGATGGCGATCAGATCGTACTTGTCGTTCATGGAG
>JALTLT010000412.1 GCA_027001815.1 Gammaproteobacteria bacterium
GCTTACTTCCGATCATTGTACCGGTCCCCCGTTTGCTTCTCTCGAAACTAGCACTGGAAAAGGGGTTGTGCAAACGAGACATCCTCTCCCCAGGGTGGGGAGAGGGTTTTTTGCGGGGCGGGCGGTTCAGCCGTTGGCGAGGGCGCGGATGGCGATGCGGGTGTAGTGGTCGGCGAGGAAGAAGGCGAAGAGGAGGCTGAGGTAGAAGATGGAGTAGGCGAAGGTCTTCATGGCGAGGGAGTCGCCCTCTTCCCGGTAGAAGCGCCAGGCGTGGCGGAGGAAGCCATAGCCGAGGGCGAGTGCGCCGGCCAGGTAGATGAGGCCGCTCATCTGGATGACGAAGGGGATGAGGGTGACGGCCACCAGCAGCAGGGTGTAGAGGAGGATCTGTACCTTGGTGATGGCGACGCCGTGGGTGACGGGAAGCATGGGGATTCCCGCCTTGGCGTACTCCTCTCTTCTCCGGATGGCCAGGGACCAGAAGTGGGGCGGGGTCCAGACGAAGATGATGAGGAAGAGCAGCAACGCTTCGGGGGCCAGTTCGCCGGTGATGGCGGTCCAGCCCAAGAGCGGGGGTGCGGCGCCGGCGGCGCCACCGAGCACGATGTTCTGGGGCGTGTTGCGCTTGAGGAAGAGGGTGTAGATCACCGCGTAGCCGATGAGGGCGACGAAGGTGAGGATAGCGGTCAGGGTGTTAACCCAGGTGACAAGGATCCCCATCGCCAGGGCACCGAGCACCAGCGCGAAGAGCAGGGCATTGCCGCCCTGCAGGTCGCCGCTGGGGAGGGGCCGTCCGCTGGTGCGGGCCATGACGGCATCGATGCGCCGGTCGACCCAGTGGTTGATGGCCGCCCCGGAGGCCGCGGCGAGCGAGATGCCCGCCAGACCTGCGAGGAAGGGGACCAGGGGTACCGCACCATGGGTGGAGAGGAGCATGCCGACGAGGGCGGTGAAGGCGATGAGCGCCACCACCTTGGGCTTGCACAGCTCCAGGTATCGACGCCACGGGAAGGCGGCGACGAGGGTTTCGACCCTTGCATTCATCGCTCACGCTCCCGCGCCGCGGCCGGACTGAGGGAGCCGCCGCCGACCGGATCGGGCGCATCCTCACCGTAGCCATAGGGGTGCCACTCGGGTGCGATCTTCGGGATCTCGGGCCAGTTGCCGTGTCCGGGCGGCGAGGTGGTGGTCCACTCCAGGGAGCGGGAGCCCCAGGGGTTGTCCGGGGCCTTCTCGCCGGTGAACAGCGCCTGGATCCAGTTGATCAGGGCGAGGAAGAAGCCGATACCGATCAGCGCCGCACCGACGCTCATGATCTGGTGGTAACCCTCCAGCCCCTCGAACTGGGAGTAGTCCCAGTAACGACGCGGCATGCCGGCGAGGCCAGCCATCATCATCGGGAAGAAGATGATGTTGACGCCAACGAAACTGATCCAGAAGGAGATCTTGCCGATGGTCTCGTTGTACATGCGGCCGGTCATCTTCGGGTAGAGGTAGTAGACACCACCGAAGATGGCGAAGGTACCGGAGACCGCCATCACGTAGTGGAAGTGGCCGACGATGAAGTAACTGTCGGAGACGTGGATATCAAGGGCCGTCATGGCCAGCGGGATTCCGGTGAGCCCGCCGATAAGCATCAGGAAGATGACGGAGACGGCGTAGAGCATCGGTGTCTTGAGTTCGATCGATCCCTTGTACAGGGTACCCACCAGGCCGATGAAGAGGAGGCCTACCGGTACGCTGATGAGGAGCGTGGTGACCATCTGCCCCACCCGCAGCCAGTCGGGCATGCCGGTGACGTAGAGGTGGTGGATCCACACCTCGCCGGCGAGCAGCACGATGCCGCCCATGCCGCCGTAGACCACCATCTTGTAGTTGAAGACCCGGTTGCGGGCGAAGGTGGCGACGATGTCGAAGACGATGCCGATGAACGGCAGCAGGATCACGTAGACGGCGGGATGGGAGTAGAACCAGAAGAGGTTCTGGTAGATGAGCACGTCACCGCCCTGGTCCGGGGTGAAGAAGTGGGTCCCCAGGTACTTGTCGAACATGATCATGGTCACTGCGGTACCCAGTACCGGGACGAAAATGAGCTGCAGGATGAAGGCGGCGAAGGTGGACCAGGTGAAGATGTTGAGCTTGTTCCAGCCCAGCCCCGGCGCCCGCATGAAGGTGATGGTGGTGAGGAAGTTGACCCCGCCGAGGATGGAGGCGAAGCCGAGCAGCAGCACCGTGAAGGAGTAGAAGGCGGTGTTGCCGACGCTGATCTCGGAGTAGGGCGGATAGCCGGTCCACATTACGTCCGGCGGATCGGGGATGATGAAGGTCATCAGGGCCAAAATGATGCCGGCGTAGAAGAGCCATACGGAGAGGGCGTTGAGGCGCGGGAAGGCGACGTCCTTGGCACCGATCTGCAGGGGCACCAGGAAGTTGGCCAGGAAACCGGTGAGGGCCGGAATCTGGAAGCCGAGGATCATCGCCGCGCCGTGGAAATAGAGCCAGACGTTGTAGTCGGTGGGGTTGTCGGTGAGGGTGGGCCCCGGCGCGCTCAGTTCCGCACGCATCAGCAGCGCCATGATGCCGGCGACGCCGAATGCGGCAATGGAGCCGATGAGGTAGAGAATGCCCACCTTCTTGTGATCGGTGGTGAAGATCCACTCACGCAGTGTTGCCATGGGTCACGCCCCCCCTTTCTGTTCGCTGCTGGCCGTCTGGATGCGGGTTGCGGCCTCGTTGTACCACTGGTCGAACTCCTCCGGTGCCATGACGATCAGCTTGCCGGTCATGCGCGAGTGGAGGTGCCCGCAGTACTCGGCACAGGTGACCACGTGCTCGCCCACCTCCTTCGGCTGGAACCAGAGGTAGGTGGTGCGCCCGGGCATGGAGTCCTCCTTCACGCGGAAGTCCGGAATCCAGTGGCTGTGGATGGTGTCCCGACTGGTCATTCGCAGCAGGATCGGTTTGCCGGCCGGGACCCGCAGCTCGTTGAAGGTGCGCACACCGTTCGGGTAGGTGTAGTCCCAGGTCCACATTGCCGATTCGAGCTGGATCTCGAGACGATCTTCCGGCACGGTCCGGTAGTCGTTCCACAGCGACCACCCCTTGGCGGCGAGGAAGAAGTCGTCGGCCATGAAGGCGAAGGCGGGTATGATGGCCCATCCGATGGCGGCCATGGGGGAGAGCCTCGGCTGGCGGCCCTCCTCCTCCGGCGAGCGCCGGCGGTAGCGGAAGAGGAACCAGAAGGTCACGGCCGCGAAGATGATGCCGATGATGGTGATGTCCACCATCACCTCGTGCCACAGTTCTTCCCAGCCCCGGGCGGTATCGACCTCTCCCGGGATCCGCTCGTATCCGGCCCATGCGGGCAGGGTGGCCAGCGCGCCGACGGCGAGGCCGCCCAGCCCGCAAGCGCGGGCCTTGATCCGATCAAACATGCCCCATCCTCCTCAATCGTCTTCTTGTGATGAGAAAGGAGAAGACCACAACCGCGATCCCGCTCAGCAGCGACGCGACGCCGATGAAGAGGGGGTAGTTGATGGTGTATCTCCCTTCCTTGAAGTTGTAGCTGAAGCAGACGCCGGCCAGGATGTCGATCACCCTGCCCGCCGTCGAGACCTTGTCCCAGTCCGCATCGATGAGCGCCAGCTCCACGTCCCGCGGTCGCACCTGCTCGCCATAGAGGTAGCGAACCACCCGCCCCTCGGGTGAGATGAAGAGAAAGGCGTTGGGATGGAGAAAGACGTTGTCGCGATAGGACCAGAAGTAACGGATGCCGAGGGAGGCGGTGAAGGGCTCGATCGCCTCCGGATCGGCGAAGATGGCGTGGCGCCATCCGGGCCGCATGTAGGGGCTGGCGCCGACACCGTCGGCAAACGCATGGAGTGTCTCGGCGGTGTCGTTGCGGTCGAAGGAGAGGGTGAGGACCCGGTAGTCCTCACCGATCTTCCGCCCCTTCATCTCCCGAATCAGCCACGCCAGCCGCTTGTTGATGGTCCAGCAGAGTCCATCGCAGGTGTAGTAGGAGAAGAGCAGGATGAGCGGCCGGTCAAGCATCTCGTCGATGGTGAAGCGCCGGCCTTCCGCGTCGATGAACTCGACGCTGCGATCCACCGGTGCACCCAGGTACTTCCGCTCGTCCACCGCCACCACCCGCGGGTCGATGGTGGAGTCGGTATAGCCGGCATTTATGGCCCAGGCCGGCAGGGATACCAGCCCCAGAGCCATCGCCACCGCCCAGCCGCTCCGCTTCATCGCCTGGCCCCTACCAGTAGTAGACCTGCGAGACCACGAACAGCCAGATGATGTCCACGAAGTGCCAGTACATGGACCCCGACCGGATCAGCCCGTCACTGAGGGTGCCGCGCAGGGCGGGGATCAGCATGGCGACGAAGATGCCCAGTCCGACCACCACGTGGGCGCCATGGAACCCGGTGATGGAGAAGAAGGACGTACTGTATACGTTGGAGCCGGGCACGAACCCTTCATGGATCAGGTGGCTCCACTCGGTGGCGGACATGGCCAGGAAGGCGACACCCAGTCCCATGGAGATCAGCAGCCATTTCAGGAAGCCGTTCCGGTCGCCCTTCTCTGCGCGCTCCTCCGCCCAGTGGATGGTGAAGCTGGAACTGACCAGCACCACGGTCATGATGGCCGGGAGCAGAATCGGCATCTCCGGTGTCCCCTCCGGGGGCCAGGCCGGCGAGGAGAGGCGCAGCACCCAGTAGGTGGCGAAGAAGGAGAGGAAGATCAGCGCCT
The DNA here is from genome assembly GCA_027001815.1 of Gammaproteobacteria bacterium. GTDB lineage: Bacteria > Pseudomonadota > Gammaproteobacteria > JALTLT01 > JALTLT01 > JALTLT01. Next base: position 4,756 of record JALTLT010000412.1, read on the forward strand.
CGGCGAGGATGAACCAGCCCATGGCGGGCGGGGTGAGCCCCTCGGCGGGGCCGGCGGTGCCGATCGCCTCGCGGGTCCAGCCGACGATGCCGAGGACGATCATCGGCACGCCCAGCCCAAGGGAGAGGGCCGCCATCAGACCGTTGTGGTAGACGAACTGGAGCGCAAAGGCGAAGGGAAGGGCGAACAGGATGCCCGCGGAGATCACCAGCGGCCAGACGCTGACCTCTTCCGCGTGGCCGTGTGCGGCGGTGGTATCACTACTCATGGAGACTCCTCCGGATAGTACGACCCGGTCCGGGTGGCGCGGCCACCCGGTGCGATCACTTGCAGGGCGACAGGCTGCTGAACCAGGCGGCGACGTTCTCGACGTCCTCGTCGCTCAGGGCCTGGGCCATGGGCGACATGAGGTCGTTCTTGCGGGCGCCCGCCTTGAAGGCGAGCAACTGGGCCTTGAGATAGTCGACGTTCTGGCCGGCCAGGTTGGGCCAGGCAGGATTGGCGGCGCGACCGTCGGCACCGTGACAACCGGCGCACATGGCCGCCTTCTCCTTGCCGGCCTCGAGGTCGGCCGCCTGGGTCGTGACGGGAAGGGCTGCAGCGAGAGCGAACAGCGGAACAACAAGGGAAAAACGGATTTTCATGGATTCACCTGCTCCTCGATATCAAGGGGTTACCGACGGTGTGGCGTCGAACCGGGGGGCGATGGCCGGGTCAGGTGAAGTGGTGCTCGTGATACCACATGGCTGGACTCCTCCTCTCTTCTATTTCTTATGGCGGGGTGGTGCAAGAGGCCCGTCCCCCGCCGGGCGTCTTTCGCGGTGGGTGCCGGGCGGCACACCCGCGAATTGGTGTCGTTGCCTGGGAGTCGTGCCGCTCTTCAGAGTCTCAACCCCTCTTCTTTCGGGGGCTTTGCACGACGTTTTTCATCCTATCCCAGCCGGCCGTGGCTCGCAACAAAAAAGTGAGATAGCGCAACAAAAAATGAATTGACTGGAGAGCGCCGATCCGGCAACGGCGAGAAGAGTCTGTAACCCCCCGTAATATCAGGAGGAATATCAGCCTGCGGCCGGGGCACCCATGACCACGCGTGGAATGTGGAGATATATATCACCGATTCTCGGGACGAGACGGTCGTGGAGAGGAGGGCAGGAAAAAGGAAAACAAGGGGGACGGGGCCCATGACGGGCCCCGGAGAAGGGGGTCAGCTCTCGCAGGGTACGCAGCCGGTCTCGCCCAGCATCCTGCGCAGGCCGGCGGCGTCGGTGAGACGGATGTGCTTGCCGCGGCTGTCGACGAATCCCTGACGGCCGAAGCGAATGAAGAGACGGCTCACCGTCTCCTTGGCCAGGCCCAGGTAGTTGCCGATCTCGTCCCGGTTCATGCAGAGACGGAACGCCTGGTCGGAGAAGCCGTGCTCCCGGTGGCGCTCCGCCATGTTGAGCAGGAAGGCGGCCAGCAGCTCCTCGGCGCTCTTGCGCCCCATGAACCACATGGCGGCCCGCTGCTCCTGGCGCACCTCGTCGCTGATCATCTTCATGATGCGCCGCTGCACCGCCGGCACCCGCTCGCCCAGGTGGGAGAGGGCGCGGTAGTCGATGATACAGACCCTCGACGGTTCCAACGCCTGGGCATTGACGCAGCGACAGCCTCCGTGGAAGACGTCGGTGCCGATCAGTTCGCCGGCGATGCGATAGCCGACGATCCGTTCCCGCCCCTCTCCGTCGGTGAGCATCAGCTTGAAGGAGCCGGCGCACACCGCGTAGACGGCCGCGGCCGGTTCGCCCCGGCGGAACAGGTACTCTCCGCGGGGGACCTCGATCTGGCGCTCCAGGAAGCCCGACACCATGTCGAACTGCCCCTCACCGATCTGCACCGGCTCGCAGATGCGGTTGAGATCGCACTGGTCACACTTGATCGTCTCCCGCAGATCCGCCTCCACGACGTCTGACAGATTGAGATTGTTCATGGGCTCTTTCCTGATCTTTGTTCGAATCATGTTTTACCATTCAAATACCCTGCCACCTCTGTGTCATTGATCTGGGACAATTTTGGCACCAACCCGAGGCAGGGTACGGGAATCCTCTCGCACAGAGATGTGACATTCTGCCGTTTGCAGGCCATCTCCGGCTCCAGCTCGTTGGCCACCCAGCCGAGCAGGGGCAGGCCGGAGGCGAGCACCGATTCCACCGTCAGCAGGGCGTGGTTGATGCAGCCGAGCCGCAGCCCCACCACCACCACCACCGGCAGGCCGAGGCGGCTGGCGAGATCGGCGGTGGTCCAGGAGCGTCCCAGCGGCACCTTCCAGCCACCCACCCCTTCCACCACCACCGCATCCACCCCCTCACGGAGGGTGGAGAAGGCGGCCTCGATGGGGCCCGGCTCGATCGCCACCCCCGCTTCCTCCGCCGCCAGATGAGGCGCCACGGGCGGGGCGAAGGCGTAGGGGTTGACCGTGCCGTAGGGGGGATCGTCGGTGGAGGCGGCCAGCAGGTGCAGGGCGTCCCCGTTGCGCAGGCCCTCCGGTGTCGCCTCGCTCCCCGACGCCACCGGCTTCATGCCGCGCACCCGCAGGCCGGCGGCGCCCATGGCGGTCAGCAGGCCCGCCGCCACCACCGTCTTGCCGACCCCGGTATCGGTGCCGGTGACGAAGCAGCCCCCCGCGTCGCGGACCGCCTCGATCCATCCGGGGGTCATCGCTCGCCCTTGCCGCCGATCGACGCCAGCGGAATCGCCACCTCCCCCGGCTGCCCCTCCGGCGCCCAGGCGTGACCATAGATCACCTCGTAGGTGGCGGGTAGTACGCCGTTGGCGGTACGGAACCGTTCGTAGGCCGCCTCCAGCGCCGCCATGCGGCGTGGTCCGGTGAGGCCGCGCGGCCGCTCGCGGGTCGCGTTGCGGGCGCCGATGGCGCGCAGATCCTCCATCAGCCGGCGGACGGTGGGATAGGTGAGGGTGAAGAGTTCCATGTCCATCACCGTGCCGCTGAAACCGACGGCGGCCACCGTGTCGCCCACCTCATGCATGTCGGGGAAGGGGGAGACGTGGCTGAAACGGTCCACCGTCCCCCAGGCGGTGCGCAGCTCGTGCAGGGTATCGGGGCCGAAGGTGGTGAACATGAGCAGGCCGCCGGGGCGCAGCACCCTCCGGAACTCGTTCATCGCCTGGTCGAGAGGGTCGCACCACTGGACGGCGAAGTTGGAGAAGACCAGATCGACACTGCCGTCGGCCAGCGGGAGACGGGCGAGATCGCCGGTCACCAGGGGGGTGCGGCCGAACCACCCCTGCCGGCGCCGCGCCGCGCGCAGCATGGCGGAGGAGAGATCGAGGCCGATCACCCGCGCCCGTCGGTAGCGCTTGCCGAGGCGGCGGACGAACCGTCCGGTGGCGCAGCCGGCATCGAGCACCACGGCCGGCTCGAGGCGCACGTAGTCGAGGCGCTCCAGCATCCGTTCCCCCACCTCGCGCTGCAGCACGGCGCTCTCGTCGTAGCTGTCGGCGGCCAGGTCGAAGAAGCGGCGCACCCGCGCCCGGTCGAGACGCGACTCGTTCATGACACCACCCCCGCCGAAGCGGCAACGGCGCGGACCCGCTCCACGAACGCCTCCGGCCGGGAGAGGAACGGCAGATGGGCGCAGCCGGCCCAGCTCTCCACCACCTGTCGGGGATGGAGCGCCCGCACCCCTTCCGCCACCGCCGGCCCCAGCAACGGGTCCGCCTCGCCGAAGAGCCAGGTAACGGGAGAGCCGGGCCGGAGTTCACGCAGATCGGCCTCGGCGAGGATCGCCAGACCGCACGCCAGCGCGGCGGGATCGGGCAGTGGCCTCTCCCGGCGCAGGAGGCGGAGCCGGCGCAGGAGTCTCCGTTCCTCATGGTCGCCACGGGTCTGCAGGGCGAGGAATCGGCGCAGCACCGGCTCCGGCCCTTCCGCCTCCAGGGCCGCACGCATGGTGGCGAGGGCCGCCGGCTCCACCCCGTGGGGCCAGCCATCACCGCGCACGAAACGGGGTGCCGTCGCCACCAGCAGGAGGGCAGCGGGCCCCTCCTCGTGGGCGGCGGCCACCAGCGCCGCCATGCCGCCCAGGGACCACCCCACCCAGAGGGCGTCGCGGGGCAGCGCCTCGCGGAGAGAGGCGGCCAGCTCCCGGAGGCCGAAGGGCCCCCAGGGGGGGGTGTCGCCGTGCCCCGGCAGATCGACCCGTACCACCCGGTGGTGGCGGGCGAGCCGCTCGGCGATCTCGTCCCACACCGCCATCTCCCATGACCAGCCGGGGACCAGACAGACGGTGCTCCCCTCTCCCTCGGCGCGCACCGCGAGGGGGGGGCGGGAGACAACGCTCACCCCGCCTCCTCCTCGCGATCCCGGCACGCCGCCAGCGCCTGCAGGAGACAATCCACCTGCCCGGCGGTGTGGGCGGCACTGAAAGTGATGCGCAGCCGGGCACTCCCTTCCGGCACGGTTGGGGGACGGATGGCGCCCACCAGCAGCCCCGCCTCTTCCAGCCAGCGGCTCCAGCGCAGGGCCCGTTCCGGCTCGCCGAGGATCAACGCCTGGACGGGGGTCTCCGCATCGAGCAGCTCGAGCCCCAGGGCCGCCACCCCGCGGCGGAAACGGCGCACGTGCTCGCGCAGTCTCTCCCGCCGCCAGTGATCCTCGCGCACCCGCCGCAGGGCGGCACGCATCGCCTCGGCCAGGGCCGGGGGGGGCGCGGTGGTGTAGACGTAGCTGCGCGCCTCCTGAATGAGGGTCTCCACCAGCACCTCGTCGCCCGCGACGAAGGCGCCGAAGCCGCCGAACGCCTTGCCGAAGGTACCCACCAGCACCGGCACCTCCCTCTCCACGCCCTGCAGTTCGAGGGTGCCCCGCCCCTGGTCGCCGAGCACACCGATGCCGTGGGCGTCGTCCACCATCAGGGTGGCTTCGTGCTCGCGGGCAAGGGCGGCGAGCCCCGGCAGGGGGGCCAGGTCCCCCTCCATGCTGAACAGGCCATCGGTCACCAGCAGCGCCCCGCTCCGCCCCCCGAGCCGCTCCGCGGCCGCCTCCACCGAGGCGTGGCGGTAGCGCAGCAGCCGGGCGCCGGCCAGCCGGGCACCGTCCAGCAGGGAGGCGTGGTTGAGGCGATCCTCCACCACCACCCCGCGCGGCGCCAGCGCCGAGACGACGCCGAGATTGGCCATGTAGCCGGTGGAGAAGAGGAGGGCGCGTGGCCGGCCGAGGAAATCGGCCAGCTCCTCCTCGAGGGCCTGGTGGGCCGAGGTGTGACCCGCCACCAGGTGGGCGGAACCGGCCCCCACCCCCCATCGGTCGGCGCCGGCGCGCAGGGCGTCGACCAGGTCGGGATGGTCACGCAGCCCCAGGTAGTCGTTGCTGCAGAAGGCGAGGAGGGTGCGGCCGTCGAGGGTCACCTCGACCCCGGCGGAGGCCTCCACCTTGCGGCGGCGGCGGTAGAGGTGCCGGGCCTCGCGATCGGCCAGACGCTGGCGAAGAGGGTCCATGGGGTCAGTCGAAGGCCCGCAGT
>JALTLT010000413.1 GCA_027001815.1 Gammaproteobacteria bacterium
CTTCCTCACCCTCTCCCCGCCGCTTCTGGTCCGTGCCGCTCATCCTGCTGGCCCTCATCCTCGGTATCTCCATCGTGTTCGGCCTGCGCAATCCTCCCGAATCGACCTTTACCGACGGCGGAGAGTCGCCCGTTCCGGTGGAGACCCCCGTCCGCACCCTTGCACTTCTGCAGCCGTCGGAGGGTGGCGAAGAGGCGGAAACGATCTACTCGGTCGTCTACGCGGCCCTGGAATCGATCGAGCCCCGCCTCTTCTCTCCGCTGGCCAGCCGAACCCTCTCGTTCACCCACCCCCAGGAGGCGCGGGAGAAACTCGGCGTGGAAGAGGTCATCTCCATCCAGTGGCTCGAGGAGGGGCGCCATCGGGGTCTCCTGCTTCATCTGCACGATGCACGCGGCAAGCGCCTGCTCTGGAGTGGCGCCTGGCCGGCGACCTCCCCGGCCCGTCTGGCCGACCGCCTGGAGAAGGAACTCCTCCGCAATCTGCGGCTCCTCAGGGCGGGGAAGGAGCGGGTGGCGTCGCTCTACCCCGGAGAGGCAGCGCTGCGACACTTTCTGGCCGGAAGGAATCACCAGAGCCGGGCCAACACGGAGCTCAACATCAAGCGTGCCATCAGCCGTTTCGAGGCCGCCCTCCTCGCGTCCCCCGACTTCGCCCAGGCGCGGGCCGGCGTCTGTCTCGCCTTCCTCGATCAGTACAACCGGGGAGAGGATCTGGAAACCCTCTCCTCGGCGCGTCGGGCCTGCGAGGTGGCGCGCAAGCTCGCCCCCGATGCCCCTCTGGTGCGGGGGGCCAATGCCTTGGCACTCATGTATGCGGGTGAATCGCAGCGGGCACTTCAGGAGATCGAAGAGGCCCTGACGCTTCACCCGGACGATACGGACCTCCTCCGCTGGGCGAGCGAGATCCTCCTTTCCCGCTACACGGCCACCGGCGATGAGCGGTTTGCGGAGAAGGCACTCTCCCATGCGCTGCGCGGCACGGAGATCGAGCCTGGTTACTGGAAGACCTGGCTGGTGCTGGGACGGGTTCACTACTATTCCGGAAACCCCCGGAAGGCCCGGGAAGCAACCGCCCGCGGAGCCGAGCTGGACCGCAACCCCATCCTGCTCACCAACCTGGGCTCCATCGAGTTCTGCCTCGGGGATTTCTCCGCGGCGCGCAATCATTTCGAGGAGGTCCGGCAGATCGCCCCCGACTCCTACATCGGCGACAGTTTCATGGGTTCCGTCTATTACATGCTGCGCGACTACGAGAAGGCGGAGCAGATCTGGTCGTCCGCCATGCGCAAGCTCGCCGAGGATGGTGATGTCGAGGATCACGCGGGCTGGGGCACCCTGGCCCAGATCCACACCTTCCTGGGCAGGCGGGAACAGGCCCGCGAGGAGATCCGCAAGGCGATCCGGCGGGCGGAGGCGGATCTGGCCAGTGAGATCGGGATGGCCGAGACGGCCGCCTACCTGGCCACCTACTATCTCCTGCTCTACGAACTCGATTCCCCCGGAGGGCCGACGCCGGCGGAGGCCGCGACCATCCGGGAACTGATCCGCAAGGGGGAGTCGGTGCCTTCGCCTCATGGACAGGCCCGCCTCGCAGAGGCACACATGAAGCTCGGTGAAATGGAAGAGGCGGTCCGTCACTATCGCGCGGGGACCGCCACCTGTCCGGGCTTCGGGGGCCACCCCCCCCTCGACCCCATCAGGGCCTGGATCGCAGAGCGGGAGACGGGGGGCGACGCCACGCCCGGCCCGCCCGAAACGGCTCTCCGCTAACAGGATGTTGAAATAGGCCGTCCTGGCCTTTTTCAACGCCGGAAGCCGAAAATGCGATTTCCGGCTTCCTCACGTTAACGGCGGTGCATCCATGCACCGCGGCACAGGCTGCCGAAAAACGGTGTTCTTCAACAGCCGGTTAACATGCAACTTTGCTGGCTAGACCTCGAAGCTGTAGAGCAGGCGGATCTCCTCCGGCCAGAGGGCGGGATCGGTGGTCTCGAGCACCACCGGGATGTCGTCGAAACGGGGATCACCCATGATGTAGCGGAAGGGCTCCAGGCCCAGCTTCCCCTTCCCCAGGCTCGCGTGCCGGTCGACCCGGCTTCCCAGGTCGGGTTTCGAATCGTTGAGGTGCATGCCCCGCAGGTAGCGGAATCCCACCACCCGCTCGAACTCGGCGAAGGTCTCCTCGCAGGCCGCTGCGGTACGCAGATCGTAGCCGGCAGTGAAGGTGTGACAGGTATCGAGACAGACACCGACCCGTGACTTGTCCTCCACCCGCTCGATCAGATAGGCCAGGTGTTCGAAACGGTAGCCCAGGTTGGTCCCCTGCCCCGCCGTGTTCTCGATCACCGCCGTCACCCCCTCGGTCTGTTCCAGGGCGATGTTGATCGATTCGGCGATGCGGTCGAGGCAGGCCTCTTCCGTCATCTTCTTCAGATGGGAGCCCGGATGGAAGTTGAGCAGGTTCAGGCCCAACTGCTCGCAGCGCTGCATCTCGTCGAGGAAGGCATCCCTGGACTTCTGCAGCGCCTCCTCCTCCGGGTGGCCGAGATTGATCAGATAGCTGTCGTGGGGGAGCACGTGACGGGGATGGATACCCACCTCCTCCAGATTGCGCCGGAAGGCCTCGATGCTCTTGTCGGTGAGGGGCTTCGCCCTCCATTGCCGCTGGTTCTTGGTAAACAGGGCGAAGGCGCGGGCGCCGATCTCCCGGGCGTTGAGGGGGGCGTTCTCGACCCCACCGGAAGCGCTCACGTGGGCGCCCACATACTTGCTGGACATGGATTCGGCTCCTTATCAGAATGTCGAAAAAGGCCGTCCTGGCCTTTTTCGACGCCGCAAGCCGGAAATGCGATTTCCGGCTTCCTCACATTTTCAATGACCTGGCGTCGTTGAACACGGCGGTGCATCCACGCACCGCACCACAGGCAGCCGAAAAACGGTGTTTTTCAACAGCCTGTTATCTGGCTTCGGTGGTCGACAGGCGGCGGAGAGAAGGCCCCGGAAGTGAGCCGGTCGATGGCCCGTCGAGGGTGGTGCGGAAGTTTGCCGCCGCCTCGTGCGGGGGTCAAGAGGCAGGATGGCCGGGGTCTCCCCTGCCCTCCTGCCTCATCGAGTACCGGCCAGGCTATTTGGGGTTGCTCCGAAAGCGTGTGGAGCGTGCCGAGTGCGATTCGGCGCTGCCGGGAGACAGCGTCGGCCGGGAACGCCTCTCTTGGTATGGCGAGATGGCCCGATTCCGGCTCTGAGGCTGGGGTGATGCTGGCACGGATAGCGCCCTGATATACTGACGATCCCGTTCCCTGGAGTCCCCGCCGATGTCGACGACGCTGCAACCGCCCCTCGGCCCCGATGGCATCCAGGCGCTGCTGGAGGGCTTCTCCCAGCCGGCGGTGTTGCTCACGCTCGATCACCGCATCGCCGCAGCCAACAGTGCCTACAACCGGTGGTACAGCAGCGGGGGCGATCCCCTCGACCGCCACTGCTACGAGGTGTCGCACCACTATCCGGTTCCCTGCGACCAGGCGGGAGAGCAGTGCCCCCTGAGCGCATGTCTCCGTTCGGGGGAGCCGCAGCGGGCCCTCCACCTCCACCACACTCCTGCCGGGGAGGAGCACGTGGACGTGGATATGCGCCCGTTGCGGGATGCGAAAGGAGCGATCTCCGGGTTCCTCGAGGTGATGCACCACGTCAAGTTCGCCAGCGCCCTGCCTGCCGGGGAGGGACTGGTCGGTCGGTCACCCGCCTTTAACCGGATGCTGGAGCTGGTGCAGCGGACCGCCCCCGCGGAGATTCCGGTGTTGCTGCTCGGCGAGAGCGGCACCGGCAAGGAGCTGGTGGCACGTGCGGTCCACGAGAGTTCACCGCGGGCCAACGGCCCCTTTGTCCCCCTGGAGTGTTCGGGGCTCACCGAATCGCTGTTCGAGAGCGAGCTCTTCGGCCACGAGAAGGGGGCCTTCACGGGAGCGGTGGGCCGCAAGGATGGCCTGGTGGAGGCCGCCCGCGGAGGCACCCTCTTCCTCGACGAGGTGGGCGATATCCCCCTCTCCATGCAGGTGAAGCTGTTGCGGTTGCTGGAGAGCGGCACCTTCCGCCGGGTGGGAGGGGTACGGGTCCAGCGGGCCGACTTCCGCCTGGTCTGCGCCACCCACCGCAATCTCCGCCGGATGGTCGAGGAGGAGAGCTTCCGCGAGGACCTCTACTACCGCATCTCCGCCTTTCCCATCCAGCTTCCGGCACTTCGTGAACGAAAGGGGGATATCCCCCTGCTGGTGGATGCCCTGCTCAAGCGCATCCCCCATGCCCATGTGGAGCGGATCGCCCCGGAGGCCATGGAGTGTCTCGAGCGGTGGCCCTGGCCCGGCAACATCCGGGAGCTTCGAAACGTGCTGGAGCGCGCCTCCCTGCTGGCGGACGACGGCATCTTGCGACCGGCGCACCTGGGTGAGGTGGGAGACGGTTGCCGGGAGCGCCCCGATCCCGCCGGAGAGCTGCTGGCCGGAAACGAACTGATTCCCCTGGGGCGGCTGGAGCGCATCTACCTCGCACGCGCCGTCGCCCGCTTCCCCGGCGACAAGCGGGAACTGGCAAGGCGGCTCGGCATCAGCGAGCGGACGCTCTACCGCAAGCTGCGTCAGCTTCAGCAGGGGGAGGACACAGACCTTCGGTGAAGGAGATACGATGAGCTGGGGCGGGAAGCCATGTGGGGAGGCATCGTCCATTCACGAGGAGCCGCCCATGCGACGACCCAGAACGGCAAGCTGTTCACGCGAGGGATAGGGATTGGCCGCCAGCCACTCCCGCCAGCGGGCCACCTCCGCTGCGATCCAGGGATCGCTGCCCCGGCATCCCGCCACCTCCAGGCGGTGTCCGCCCAGTCGCCAAGGCCCCTCCCCCTTCAGCGCTCCACGCACCAGGTGAGCTGCCTCCTCGAGTCCCCGCTCGGGCCAGAATGCCTCCAGGAGAATCACCCCCTGCCGATGGGGAAAGGCCGCCACCACCAGCCGGCGCTCCCCCTCGGGCAGGTGCCAGGCGAGTGGTGCGGTCACCGAGAAGAGATTCGCCATTCAGAGGGTCCCCGCTTCGGTCAGCCGCTGCACGAGATCCTCTTCCTCCGGGCTGGCAGGCTGTTGAAAAACATCGTTTTTCGGCGACCTGTACCGCGGCGCATGGATGTACCGCCGTAACGTGAGGAAGCCGGAAATCGCATTTTCGGCTTCCGGCGTCGAAAAAGGCCAGGACGGCCTTTTTCAACATCCTGCTAGTTGGCCGTATGGTGGGTGGTGGTGCTGCTTCCTCCGTCCCCCGCGGCGACCACCCCGAGCAGGGCAGCCACGCCGGCGCCGACCGCGACCGCCGTGCCGCTGACACCTCCCCCCAGTCCGAGCCCGCTGCCGGTGGTGGCGCCGCCACTCGCTCCGCCTCCCCCCTTGGCCACCTTCTTCGGCAGGGAGAAGGGGGACTCGATGGTGCCGAGCTGGGCAAAGGCCTGGTTGAGTGCCTGGGGAATCTGTGCGGCATTGATGCCGGTGGGCAGTGCCACGACGGAACCGACGTAGGCGGTCTGTCCGGCGGTGAAGGTGAGCGAGCCGGCATCGTTGCTTATGGTTACCAGGCCCTTGGCCACCGAGACGTAGAGACTTCCCTTGAGGGCGATGAAGTCCCCACCGGCAGTGGTCATGCTCGCCATGTCACTGGCCACCAGCACCCGGTTGGCCGGCTGACTCGCGGCGGTCTCCGACGAGTAGCGCATTCCCCCCGAAAGGAGATCGAAGGCGAGTCGGCTGGCCACCGGATCGGCGGCATCGTACTGGTACGACTTGAGCTGGATGGAGCTGTTCTCCATCAGCGCCACCATCTGGCCATCCCGGAAATGGATCACCGCCAGCGCACCGTTACCGGTCGAGATCCGGGCCGAGACAGGAATCGCACTCCCCTTGGAGACCTGCGTCTGGCCCACCTTGACCTCGCCCTTCACTTCGCTGAGCACGGCATCGGCGGTCTGTTCCTGGGCGCTGGACACAGCACTTGTCACAAGGATCGCGATACCGATCAGAATACGTTTCATCTCTGCCATTGTGCCTCTACTCCCTCAGTGATGTCCGTGGTTGATGGATACCGGCCCCGTCCCCTGCTCCTGCCCGTCCAGGATACGGGGCGGCATCATCACGTTCAGTAACGGCAGGCCATTGAATAGGTGAAGAAAGGGGGAAACCGTCTTTTCCGCTCCCGGCTTCCTGGGGGCCTGTTCAACAGCCTGTGCTGCGGTGCAGGGATGCACCGCCGTGTTCAATGACGCCAGGTCATTGAACATGGAAATGAGAGGAAGCCGGAAATCGCGTTTTCGGCTTCCGGCGTTGAAAAAGGCCAGGATGGCCTTTTTCAACATCCCGCTAGAGAACCTCGGGGATGCCCGTCTCCAGCATGGTGGTCTCGCTTTCCTGCTCCTTGAGTTCCACGATCTCCACCGTATCACCGACCCTCAGCCAGCGCGGTTCCGCAACCAGATCGTCGAGGCAGGGGATGACGTTTTCGCCAAAGAAGACCTTGTTCCCCTGACGCCGGTAGTCGGAGAGGGTTCGCAGCGGCTCCTGTCCCTTTTTCCCCGTGGAAGGATCGATGGTGGTCACCACGCACCGGGAGCAGGGCTTGACACCGGAGAGGCGCAGCCCGTTGATGCGAAACAGACGCCACCGGTCCTCCTGGTAGGCGGGGCAGCCACTGACGACGATATTGGGGCGAAACCGGTTCATGGTCATCTTGGATGCCCCCTGGTCGATGAGTCGCCGGTTGAGATCGGCCAGGGAACCTTCGGAGATGAGCAGGAAGGGCATGCCGTCGGCGAAGCTGACGATGTCGCCGCTGCTGGTGGCGTACTCGGGATCCACCGTACGCTGGGTCGACTCCGGCATGTAGACGATGGCCGCCCGCCTCCCGAGATACTCGCTGATCCAGCCATCCGCCTCTTCGGAGACGCTCCATGCCTCCACCCGATCCGACCAGACGGTGACCTCCCGCGGTCTCCCCTCTTCCGGTTCGAGGGGAAGATGGAGCGGTGACATACCCGGGGCAGTAAGCCGCAGGGACTCCTCTTCGATGGCGACTTCCACCAGCGCCAGGGAGGACTCCTGCCGCTGGGTGATGAACCTGCCCTCTTCGTCGACGATCATCCACCGCCGGTCGTGTCGGAACCCTCTCGGAGTCACCATGCCCGAGGTGATGGCGATCCCTCGCAGCGACTTGACCGGATAGATGTAGAGCTCGGTGATCTGGATGTTGGACATGCAAGAGGCCTCCCCATCTCCTCCGCCCGCAGCCGGGACTGCTGCCGCATCCGCCCGCGGTTGCGGAGGCCGAGGCGGGGATCCGATGGAAATTCGGTGTTGTGTATGTGATCGCCTGATCGACCGCCACGCAGCCGCTCGCGGATCTCCTGTTGCTCCCGGGTGGTCCCGGGCATCATACAATTGTTGTGCCGAACCGTACAACTCTCCGTTGGTCAGCCGTCGAAAACCGGATTTCCCTACGAACTACAGGGGGTTGCGTCAGTCACCCACGGTAATCGGGGGGTAGGGATCCGGATCTCCCGGGAACTTTCCGGCCCGTTGAACACCCTATTCATGCGGTGTGCCGGGATCCTCCATTCCCCCTCGACCGTTGAGAATCCGTCATCGGTAGTCCACAATGCCGGGAATACGTCGTGCCCGCCGTGGGAGGAGGGAGAGAGATTGCCCCGGCACGAGCGGCGTATCGTGTCCAAATATCCAATGGAGATACTCATGAAAAAGTGGTTGATTCCCGGGCTGCTGTCGGCCGCGGTCGCGACCCCCGTGCTGGCCGGGGACGAGGTGAAGCTCGATACTGTCGAGCAGAAGGTGAGTTACGGTTTCGGCATGAAGATCGGGCGGGACATCGCCAAGCAGGGTCTGAAGATCGACGCCGATGCCCTGGCCGCGGCGATCCGTGACGTTCTCAAGGGAGAAAAGCCCCGGCTCACCCCCGAAGAACTCAAGACCGCCATGGAGACCTATCGCAACCAGCTGATCGCCGAGCAGCACGCCAAGGCGGAGGCCAATGCCAAGGCGGGCGAGGCCTACCTGGCCGAAAACGCCAGGAAACCCGGCGTCAAGAGCCTGCCGAGTGGATTGCAGTACAAGGTCGTGCAGCAGGGCAACGGCCCCAAGCCGAAGGCCACCGACACGGTCTCGGTCCACTACGAGGGACGGCTGATCGACGGCACCGTCTTCGACAGCTCCTACAAGCGGGGCAAGCCCACCTCCTTCCGTGTCAGCAATGTCATCAAGGGGTGGCAGGAGGCACTGCAGTTGATGCCGGTGGGTTCCAAGTGGCAGATCGTCATCCCCGCCGACCTCGCCTATGGCACCAAGGGCGCCGGAGATACCATCGGCCCCAACTCCACCCTGGTCTTCGATGTGGAACTTCTCGAGATCAAGGACAAGTAGTCGGAATGCGGACCCGGCGAGACGCCTTCTTCGTCACGCCGGGTCGCGTGTTTCCCTGGCCGACATGTCCCTCCCCGCTCTCTCCCGCATCGCCCTCCTGCTGATCTTCCTGGTGCCGCCGGTGTCCGCCGCCGGAGCCGACCCGTTCCCCCTGCTGGAGATGCGTCGGACCGCTCCCGACGACCTTGAGGGGAGGATCGAGGTGGCAGGCATCGGCTTCTCGGCCCGCGGCAGCGGGGAGGAGATCCGGCTGCTGATCACCCTCCATGGAGGGGTGCGACGGATCGAGGCGGTGATGGAGCGCAACAAGCCCATGTCGCTGCTGGAGGTTCATGTGGATGGGAGTGGTTCCGGACGCGAGAAACGGCTGGTGGATCATGCCGCACTGCTGCTTCTGGACCGCCAGATGGAGGGGAGGCTCGACGATGGAAGTGAGGCGTCACGGGTGCTGCTGACCTTCGTCCGGCTCCTGACCCGACGGCTGCCCATCGGCACCCCCTTCCCTGCCACTGTCGAGGTGCCCTGACAGGATGTTGAAAAAGGCCGTCCTGGCCTTTTTCAACGCCGGAAGCCGAAAATGCGATTTCCGGCTTCCTCACGTTTTCAATAAGGTCAGCAGCCGGTCGGACTTCGACAGGCCGTCAGGTTCTGGTGCTTTCCGCGGGGCCCCGAGAGGCGGGAAGGCCCTCCCGGGGGACGCCGTAAACCCATCCATGGGGGCTCGTCGGCGGCATCCCTGCCGCCAACGCCCCCGGGAGGGCCTTCCCGCCTCTCGGGGCGGAGTGACCTTCAGCTTGAAGTCCGACAGGCTGCTGACCTCATTGAAAACGGCGGTGCATCCCTGCACCGCGGCACAGGCTGCCGAAAAACGGTGTTTTTCAACAGCCTGCTAAAGGCAGCCTTTCACCCCTCCCTCTTGTGCCTCCGTCCGGCCTTCGCGTCCAGCTCCCCGAGGCGCGCCAGCTTCTCGCCGATCCGGATCTCCAGTCCCCGCGGTACGGGGCGGTAGTAACGGCGCGGCTCCATCTCTTCGGGGAAATACTCCTCGCCGGCGGCGAATGCCTCCGGTTCGTCGTGGGCGTAACGATAGCGGCACCCGTATCCCAGCTCCTTCATCAGCCGGGTGGGGGCGTTGCGCAGATGGATCGGCACCTCCAGCGAACCGAGACGGCCGGCATCCTCCATCGCCTCGCCGAAGGCCTTGTAGAGGGCGTTGCTCTTGGGCGCGCAGGCGAGATAGACCACCGCCTGGGCGATGGCGAGTTCCCCCTCCGGGCTGCCGAGCCGCTCCTGGGTCTCCCAGGCATCGAGGGCGATGGCGAGCGCGCGGGGGTCGGCGTTGCCGATGTCCTCGCTCGCCATGCGCACCACCCGACGGGCGAGGTAGAGGGGGTCGGCCCCCGCTTCCAGCATCCGCGCCAGCCAGTAGAGGGAGGCGTCGGGGTCGGAACCGCGCACTGACTTGTGCAGGGCCGAGATCTGGTCGTAGAAGGCGTCACCTCCCTTGTCGAACCGCCGCACCCCGCCGGTGATCAGCTCCTCCACCACCGCGTGGTCGATTCTTCCCCCCTCCTCCGCCAGATCGGCGGCGGTCTCCAGCAGATTGAGGGCACGACGCGCATCCCCGTCGGCCGCCCGGGCCAGCAGCTCCAGATCCTCGTCGTCGATGGTCAGTCCCAGCTTCCCCAGCCCCCGCTCGCTCTCCTCGAGGGCGCGGCGCAGCAGGGTGGCGATCTCCTCGG
>JALTLT010000414.1 GCA_027001815.1 Gammaproteobacteria bacterium
CAGCGAGGGCGAGAGAATCGGGAGGGAGGCGGCCGACGCCTTCCCCTCTCTCCGTGATACAGATGCCTGTGAGGCTCGAGATTCACAAAGGCAGGGTCCCGGTGCGGATCTTTACCGACGAGGTGGAAAGCCAGACCCTCGATCAACTGATCCGCATCTCGCAACTGCCCATCGTCCACCACCACGTGGCGGCGATGCCCGATGTCCATCTGGGCATCGGCGCCACGGTCGGCGCGGTGATCGCCACGCGCGCTGCGGTGATCCCCGCGGCCGTCGGGGTGGACATCGGCTGCGGGATGAACGCGGTCCGGCTCTCCCTCACCGCCGAACGGCTCCCCTCCAATCTCGCCCGGATCCGCTCCGCGATCGAGGCCGCCGTGCCGGTGGGCTTCGAGACCCATCCCGAACCGGTGGTGCCCCCCTCCCTGCTCCGTCCGCTGGAGCGCCGGCTGCGCGCCATCGTCGAGCGACATCCGGCGCTCACCCGGATGGTGAAGGCGTTCGATCGAACCTGGCCACGGCAGATCGGCACACTGGGAGGGGGCAACCACTTCATCGAGCTCTGCCTGGACGAGGCGGGACGCGTCTGGATCATGCTCCATTCCGGCAGCCGGGGGGTCGGCAACGCCATCGGTCGCTATTTCATCCGGCTCGCAAAGGAGGAGATGGAGGACCGGCTCGCTGAGCTTCCGGATCGTGACCTCGCCTGGTTCGACGAGGGCAGCCGCCCTTTCGAGGACTACATGGAGGCGGTGGGTTGGGCCCAGGACTACGCCATGACCAACCGGCGGGAGATGATGCGACTGATCCTGGAGGCAATCCGGCCCCACCTTCCACCTTACGAACTCACCCACGAGGCGATCAACTGCCACCACAACTATGTGCAACGGGAGCATCACTACGGCGCCGACGTCTACGTCACCCGCAAGGGGGCGATCCGCGCCGGCAAGGGGGAACTCGGCATCATCCCCGGTAGCATGGGGACCCCCTCCTACATCGTACGTGGCCTGGGCAACGAGATCTCCTTCTGCTCCTGCGCCCACGGCGCCGGTCGCCGCATGAGCCGCAACGAGGCGAAGAGGCGGTTCAGTACCCGTGACCTGGAGAACCAGACGGCCGGTGTCGAGTGCCGCAAGGATCGGGGGGTGCTGGACGAGATCCCCTCCGCCTACAAGGACATCGGCCAGGTGATGGAGAATCAGAGGGACCTGGTGGAGGTGGTCCACACCCTCCGTCAGCTCGTCTGTGTGAAGGGGTGAGATGCCCGGGCATCGCCGGATGCGCCGCGGGAGCGGCCTGTCCGGCCTACGTGTCGGGGGTGAGGGGTGGTGGGCTAAAGGATCTGGCACGGCAATCCGATACAGAAGTGGCCAGATCTGGAGCACACCGGACAGGCCACTGGCCCGCCGGCCCCCCCATGATCGAATGGTCGCGCCCACCGCGCAGACCGCCATGAGAAGCGGTGACAGATAACTCTCCCATTTCCGTTCGGCGCATCGCCTGCCTGTACCGGGACGGCCTGCCCACCATCACGGCAGGCCTGGTGGTTGCGCTTCTGGCCGCCTTCGTTATGAGAAGCGTGATCGACGAGCGTTGGCTGACAATCTGGGTCGTGCTCACTCTCGTCGTCGCCAGCAGCCGCCTTCTCCTGATCCTGTACCATCATCGCACGCCCGACCGCCACAGCAACCCCGCATCCTGGGAGCGGCGTTACGCCATGGGCGCCGCCCTCGGGGGCGCATTGTGGGGGGCCCTGGGAGCCTCGTTCGATCCGGCCTGGCCCCCTTCGAATCAGGTCTTCCTCGCTTCCGCCCTGGGTGGCGTGATCGCGGGAAGTATACCGGCCAATTCTGCCAGCCTGCCCGCTGCGGCGGCCTTCATTCTCCTCACCGGCATCCCCTTCGGGCTGAGAACGCTGATGCTCGACGACACCACCTATCAAATCCTGGGCGTGATGTCGCTGATCTACAGCCTCACGATGGTCGGCCTGACACGGAGATTCCATGGCAACCTGGTCACCACCCTGGGCCTGTCGAAACAACTGGAGATCCGTAACCGCGCTCTGAAGGAGAGCCTGCAGACCCGGGAAATGCTCCTTGCGAAGACCAAGGAATCGGCCCGTCTCCTCCATGGAGCCTTCGAGCAGGCGGGCGTCGCCATGGCGATCATCGCTCCGGAGGGAGATATCCTGCGAGCCAATCAGGCCGCCGCCGACATGCTCGGCTGCGAGATTCCGGAAGAGCTGTGCGGCCGCAAGGTGATCGATCTGACCCACCCGGACGATCGCCCTGAAAACCGCCGTCTCTTTGCCCTGATGCTCCGCGGCAGGATCGACCGTTACTCGGTGCGCAAGCGTTACCTTCGCTCGGACGGTTCGGAGGTGTGGGCGGATCTCACCCTGGCGGCAGTGCGTGACGAAGAGGGGGAGCTCCAGTACACGGTCGGGCAGGCGCAGGATGTCACCGAACAACAGAACCTCTATTCGCAACTGTTGCACCGTTCCACTCACGATCCCCTCACCGGCCTCATCAACCGGTCCGCGTTCGAGGAACAACTCGATCTCCTCCTGTCGAGCGATTCGACCGGTCAGGGCCACATCCTCTGTTATCTCGACCTC
>JALTLT010000415.1 GCA_027001815.1 Gammaproteobacteria bacterium
CATCCGGACCCTACGCGCGGTGAGGGTGAGAGTCGCCGCCGGCACCCCCATGAAAGGCGCGAAGACCGCATTGCGGCGTCCGAAATCCTGATCGGGCGCATACCAGACCACCCCCCCCGCGCGTAGGGTCCGGATGATGGCCCGCATGTCGCGGCTCGGCAGCAGGGCGGGGAAGCGCCTCTCCCGGGCGCGTCTCATCACCGCCTCGAAGAGGGGGTTGCGGGCCGGCTTGTAGGTGGGCACCACCGGGCAGAGGGTGAGGACCAGCGGGCCGGCGATCTCCAGGGTGGTGTAGTGCCCCCCCAGCAGCAGGACCCCCCGGCCGGCGGCCATCGCCGCCTCCAGATGTTCCTTGCCCTCCACCTCCTTCAGCAGCCCTTGCAGCCGTGCCTGTGGGGTCCACCAGGCGAGCGCCCCCTCGAAGAGGGCCATGCCGGCCGCCCGGAAGTGCTCTGCCAGCAGTCGTCTTCGCCCGGCCGGTCCCAGTTCCGGAAAGGCGAGACGCAGGTTGGTCTCCACCACCCGGCGGCGGGCCGGCAGCAGGAGACGGCTCAGATCTCCCAGGCGTCTTCCCAGGGCCATCTGCACCCCGTAGGGGAGCCGGCTGCCGAGCCACAGCAGCCCGAGCCCCGTCCACATGGGCCAGTGGCGGGGGGCGAGGTAGCGGTGGAGATGGAGTGTGGCGTCTTCTCTCACGGGGCCGGTCCGACGATGGTGGGGGCATTATAGACCTCTTGCCACCACCGGACCCCCCCGGTTTGTGAAGATGACCGGTCATCATTTTTCTGTGGAAGGTCTGCCGATGAGGTGACGGGTTCCGGATTCATGTCGCGTGGTTCTCGCGAGCATCGGGCTCCCGCCGGGCGTCGGTGATCCGCGGTTGATCCCGTCTTCCGGCGCGGGAAGAGTGGTATGATGCCCACCCCGACACCGGGTGGACCGGACGACCTCCTTCGAGATCATGCGCATCCTCTATTTCGCACTGCTCTACCTATCCGCGCCGCTGGTGATGATCCGGCTGCTGTGGCGGAGTCGCAACCTGCCCGACTACCGGCGCCGTTGGGGGGAGAGGTTCGGGTTCTATGGCGCGCCGCCCCCCGCCGGCGGCATCTGGCTGCACGCCGTCTCGGTCGGCGAGGTGCAGGCGGCGGTGCCGCTGCTCCGCGAGCTGTTGCTGCGCCATCCCGACCACAGTGTGCTGGTCACCACCACCACGCCCACCGGCTCGACCCGGGTACGCGATCTCTTCGGCGGGAAGGTCCACCATGTCTATCTCCCCTACGACCTGCCCGATGCAGTGGGGCGCTTTCTGGACTGGGCCAGGCCCTCGCTGGGGCTGGTGATGGAGACGGAGCTGTGGCCCAATCTGTTCCGCGCCTGCGCACGGCGGGGCATTCCGCTGCTGATCGCCAACGCCCGGCTCTCCCCACGCTCTTTCCGGGGCTACCGGCGCCTGCGCCGGCTGGTGCGCGCCACTCTCGCCGATGTGACCCGCATCGCCGCCCAGAGTGAGACCGATGCCGCGCGCTTTCGCGCCCTCGGCGCCGACCCGGAGCGGGTGGTGGTGACCGGTTCCATCAAGTTCGATCTGCGTCTTCCCGCCAGTCTCCGGGAGCAGGCGGAGGTGCTGCGTCGCGCCCTGGGCAGCCACCGGGCGGTATGGATCGCCGCGAGCACCCACGAGGGGGAGGAAGAGGCGATCCTCGCGGCCCTCGACGAGGTGCGGGACCTGGCGTCGGCGCTGTTGATCCTGGTGCCTCGTCACCCGGATCGCTTCGACCGGGTGGCGGCACTCTGCCAGCGCCGTGGTCTCCCCGTGGCCCGGCGCAGCCGTGACGGAGAGGTGACTGCCGAGACCCGCGTCTATCTGGGGGATACCCTCGGCGAGCTGCCACTGCTGTACGCGGCGGCCGATGTGGCCTTCGTCGGCGGCAGCCTGGTGCCGGTGGGCGGACACAATGTCCTGGAGCCGGCCGCCCTCGGGGTTCCGGTGCTGTTCGGCCCTTGCCATTTCAACTTCCCCGAGATCGCGCCGATGCTCATCGAGGCGGGCGGGGCGGTGGAGGTGGCGGATGCCCGCCACCTGGTGGCACAGGTCGCCGATCTGCTGCGCGACCCCAACCGGGCCCACCAGATGGGGGAGGCGGGGTTGGCGCTGGTGGAGGCCAATCGTGGTGCCCTGGGACGGCTGCTCGAGCAGATCGAGGAGGTGGTGGCCGTTCGGCAGTGACCCCCTTCCGGGGTGTTTGCCGGGGTCATCGGTCATCACGGGCCGTCGAAAAAACCCCGTTTTCCGTGCCCGGGTTGGAAAAGCCCGGGGAGGGGCTTTTCCAACATCCTGTTATACTCTCCCCAATCGGCGGGGCATGTCCGAGACGCCCCCCAATCCCCTGCAGAAGGAACCTGCCGCTCCGCCGGAGCGGCCCGAATACGTGAGGTGATCATGCCCCGCTATCGCTCCCACACCACCACTCACGGTCGCAACATGGCCGGCGCCCGCGCCCTGTGGCGCGCCACCGGCATGACCGACGAGGATTTCGACAAGCCGATCATCGCCATCGCCAACTCCTATACCCGGTTCGTGCCGGGTCACGTCCATCTCAAGGATCTGG
>JALTLT010000416.1 GCA_027001815.1 Gammaproteobacteria bacterium
GCGATCCCCCTTTCCCTTCCGCCGGTGACGGGACATCTGCAGGCACATCCGCAGGAATCTCCGCCACGGGGGCAGTGGCAGGCGGCGGCTCCGAAACCTTCTCCACCAGACTCTCGTCCTTGGCCTGGCGCGAGGCGAGCACCGCCAGTGTCATGCTGATGACGAAAAAGGCAGTGGCCAGCCCGGCCGTCATGCGACTGAGGAAGGAGCTGGCACCGCGCGCGCCGAACACGGTGGCGGAGGCGCCGCTGCCGAAGGCGGCGCCGGCATCCGCGCCCTTGCCGTGCTGAATGAGAATCAGCCCGATCAGCGCGAGGGCGACCAGCACCTCGAGAACGATGAGGATGGTATGCATTGAGCTATTTTACCGTATTTTTCAGCCGGCCGCCCTGCAGATGGCGAGAAATTCGTCGGCCTGCAGGGAAGCGCCGCCGATCAGACCGCCGTCGATATCGGGCATGGAAAAGAGCTCCTCGGCGTTGGAGGCCTTGACGCTGCCACCGTACTGGATGGTCAGCGCATCGGCGATGGTGCTGTCCACCTCCGACAGCTTGTTGCGGATGAAGGCGTGGACCTCCTGAGCCTGTTCAGGGGTTGCGGTCTTGCCGGTACCGATGGCCCAGACCGGCTCGTAGGCGACGACGGCATCGCGGAAGCCCTCGATACCGGTCACGGCGAGAACCGCGTCGAGCTGGCGCGCCACCACCTTCTCGGTGTCCCCCGCCTCACGCTCCTCGAGCAGCTCACCCACGCACAAAATGGGGGTGAGACCGTTACGCCGGGCTGCGACGAAGCGCCGGGCGACGAGATCGTCCGTCTCTCCGTAGAGGTTGCGGCGTTCAGAATGGCCGACGATGGCGTACCGGCAGCCGAACTCCTTCAGCATGGAGCCGGCGATCTCGCCGGTGAAGGCGCCCGAATCCTGGTCGCAGACGTTCTGTCCGCCCACCGCCAGAGCGCTCCCGGAAGTCAGGGCGGCGACCTCGGGAATGAAGATGGCCGGGGGACAGACGGCCACGCCGGCGTCACCCACCTGGTCGAGTCCCTCGAGAATGCCGCGGGTCAGCGCGCGAACGCTCTCCAGGGAACCGTTCATCTTCCAGTTGCCAGCCACCAGCCTGTTTCTCATGCCCCACCGCTCCATTCGTGCCCATGTCGAAAAATGGCGGCTAGATTAACGGGCGCGGCGCGATAAATCAATGCCTCCGCGCCTGGCAGGCTATTTGACAGGCTGTTGAAAAACACCGTTTTTCGGCAGCCTGTGCCGCGGTGCAGGGATGCACCGCCGTTTTCGATGACGCCAAGTCATTGAAAACGTGAGGAAGCCGGAAATCGCATTTTCGGCTTCCGGTGTCGAAAAGGGCCAGGACGGCCTTTTTCGACATCCTGTCACGGGGGCACCCCGGACACCGGCAGACCTGCCTACCCTCCCCTTCCGCGACCTCTTCGGGGGAGAGGGTCAGCGTCGAGGACTCCTCTCGCGCCCCTCTTCTCCGGCCTGTACAGTACCCGAACCCCTTGCATCGCCCCTCCATTTATCGATATTGATTATCGTTCGCACCTATACCCGGGAGGGATGAAACGCAATGAAGAGAAACTTCGGCGGCCGGGGGGCTGGTATCGCCCTGCTGACGATCTGGGGACTCCTGATGGTGGGCTGCAGGGGGTCATCCAGCACGGAAACGGATCTGCGGGAGGAGACGGCTCTGCTGGGGGAACTGCTGTTCTTCGACGCCTCCCTATCTGAACCGGCCGGGCAGTCCTGTGCCAGTTGCCACGACCCGGCGGTCGCCTTCACCGACCCCGATTCGGGCACACCCACATCCGAGGGGGTGATCCCCGGCCGTTTCGGTCTGCGCAACACGCCCCAGGTCTCCTACGCCTCCTTCAGTCCGGAGTTCCACTTCGATGCCGGCCAGGGGCTGTGGACCGGCGGCCAGTTTCTCGACGGACGCGCCCCCACCCTGGAAGAGCAGGCCAAGCAGCCTTTCCTCAACCCCCTGGAGATGAACAACCCCGACCCGGCGACCCTGGTCGCAAAGGTGCGGAAATCGGAATACGCTCACATGTTCGAGACAGTGTGGGGACCGGGAGCGCTGGAGGACAACCAGGGGCTGTTCGATCTGATCGCCGTGGCCATCGCCGCTTTCGAGCGTACCGAACTCCTCTCTCCGTTCACCTCCAGGTACGACGCCTACCTCAGAGGCGAGGCCCGGCTCTCCGAACAGGAACTGCGCGGCCTGGCCCTTTTCAATCGCCCGGACAAGGGCAATTGCGCCGCCTGTCACCCCAGCGCGCCGGACGCAGAGGGTCGCCCACCGCTGTTCACCGATTTCAGCTACGACAATCTCGGTGTGCCACGCAATCCCGGCAATCCATTCTACGAAAACGACTCCACCGTGGTCGCCGATGCGCGGGAACGGATCGATCTGGGCCTCGGCGAGACGGTACGGGCACGCCTCTTCCGAGACGGCGAGCTGCCGCCTGGGGCAGCGGCGCCGGAGGAGGAAGACGGCAAGTTCAAGGTCCCGTCATTGCGCAACGTCGCCGTCACTGCCCCCTACATGCACAACGGGGTCTTCACTACCCTGCGCCAGGTGGTCCAGT
>JALTLT010000417.1 GCA_027001815.1 Gammaproteobacteria bacterium
TGATCGGGCGGTGGAAAAGGACGCAAGTGTAGCACGCCGCGGGCGCGGTTTCAGCGTCGATCCCAGCCCCCTCAACCCGCTCAAGCTGGAGCTGGGGATCGCCCTGCTGCTGGCGCCGGTGGTGTGGCTGCTGGCGGAACACTATCTGCGCCTGCCGCTGCCCCGCCTGCTGGTGGTGCTGGGCGGTTACGGCTTCGCGGCGGCCTTGTGGCTGGTGATACGGGTGCGCCGGCGACTGGGGGAGATCGAGAGGGATGGGGCGTAGCAAGAGCAGTCACCGCTGGCTGAAGGAGCACTTCGACGACCCCTGGGTGAAACGGGCCCAGGCCGAGGGATGGCGCTCGCGCGCGGTCTTCAAGCTGCAGGAGCTGGACGAGCGGTACCACCTGCTGCGTCCCGGCATGACGGTGGTGGATCTGGGAGCCGCCCCCGGTGGCTGGTCCCAGTACGCGGCCCACGCCCTGCGCGGCAAGGGGCGGATCCTCGCCCTGGACATCCTGCCGATGGATTCCATCGCCGACGTGGAGTTCATCCAGGGCGACTTTCGCGAGGAAGAGGTGCTGAATCGTCTCCTGGAGGTGCTCGGAGGGGCTCGCGCCGACCTTGTAATGTCCGATATGGCCCCCAATATCAGTGGCGTGGCCTCCGTGGATCAGCCACGGGCCATGTATCTCGCCGAACTGGCCCTCCTGCTGGCTGCCGATGTGTTGAAACCCGGCGGCACATTCCTGGTCAAACTGTTTCAGGGCGAGGGTTTCGACGACTACGTGCGGGAGCTTCGCGGCCGTTTCGCCAAGGTGAGCTTCCGCAAGCCCCGGGCCTCCCGCCCCCGCTCCCGGGAGGTCTACGCCTTGGCAACCGGTTTCAAAATGTAGTACGGTCGCCCGGATAGAGTGGCGGGCACCTCCAGAGAAGGGGGCAGGCGTCCGATAACGGGCGGAAGAGGGCGTGCACACACCGGGCGAGCAGAGGGCGGCCCCCCGCCAACGAATTCAAGACGACGAGAGGAAACCTCGTGAACGACATGGTAAAGAACGTCATCCTGTGGATGGTCATCGCGGTCATCCTGATGACGGTGTTCAACAACATCGGGCCGGGGACCAGCCAGCCCGGGCAGAAGATGATCTACTCCCAGTTCCTCGAGCAGGTGCGCAACCACCAGGTGAAGGTGGTTACCATCGAGGGGCGGATGGTCCGTGGGCAGACCAACGACGGTCAGCGCTTCGTCACCTACACCCCCCCCGGTGACGAGCAGGGGATGATCAAGGATCTGCTCGACGCCGGCGTGCTCATCGAGGCGTCGCCGCCGGAGAAGCAGTCGCTGCTGGCCCAGATCTTCATCTCCTGGTTCCCCATGTTGCTGCTCATCGGCGTCTGGATCTTCTTCATGCGGCAGATGCAGGGGGGCGGCGGACGCGGTGCCATGTCCTTCGGCAAGAGTCGCGCGCGGATGCTCTCCGAGGACCAGGTGAAAGTCACCTTCGCCGACGTGGCGGGTGTGGAAGAGGCCAAGGAGGATGTGGCGGAACTGGTGGAGTTCCTGCGCGATCCCGGCAAGTTCCAGAAGCTTGGCGGCAAGATTCCCCGTGGTGTCCTGATGGTGGGTCCTCCCGGAACCGGCAAGACCCTGCTCGCCAAGGCGATCGCCGGCGAGGCCAAGGTGCCCTTCTTCACCATCTCCGGCTCCGACTTCGTGGAGATGTTCGTCGGCGTGGGCGCCTCGCGTGTCCGCGACATGTTCGAGCAGGCCAAGAAACACGCCCCCTGCATCATCTTCATCGACGAGATCGATGCGGTGGGTCGCCACCGTGGCGCCGGCCTGGGGGGTGGACACGACGAGCGGGAACAGACCCTCAACCAGTTGCTGGTGGAGATGGACGGCTTCGAGGGCAACGAGGGGGTGATCGTGATCGCCGCCACCAACCGCCCCGACGTGCTCGACCCGGCGCTGCTCCGCCCCGGCCGTTTCGACCGGCAGGTGGTGGTGCCGCTCCCCGACATGCGCGGGCGCGAACAGATCCTGCGGGTGCACATGCGCCGCGTGCCGCTGGGGGACGACGTGGATCCCATGGTGATCGCCCGGGGTACCCCCGGCTTCTCGGGCGCCGACCTGGCCAACCTGGTGAACGAGGCGGCGCTGTTCGCCGCCCGGTCCAACAAGCGGCTGGTCTCCATGGAGGAGTTCGATCGCGCCAAGGACAAGATCATGATGGGGGCCGAGCGCAAGTCGATGGTGATGTCCGAGGAGGAGAAGCGCCAGACCGCCTACCACGAGGCGGGGCACGCCATCGTCGGTCTGCTGGTGCCGGACCACGATCCGGTCTACAAGGTGAGCATCATCCCCCGTGGCCGTGCCCTGGGGGTGACCATGTTCCTGCCCGAGGAGGACCGCTACAGCTACAGCCGTCAACGGCTGGAGAGCCAGCTCTGCTCCCTGTTCGGTGGCCGGATCGCCGAGGAGATCATCTTCGGTCCGGAGCATGTCACCACCGGCGCCCAGAACGACATCCAGCGGGCCACCGAGATCGCCCGCAACATGGTCACCCGCTGGGGCCTCTCCGAGCGGCTGGGTCCGCTGGCCTACGGCGAGGACGAGGG
>JALTLT010000418.1 GCA_027001815.1 Gammaproteobacteria bacterium
GCCTCCAGCAGCTCCCGGGCATCGCGCAGCGCCTGGGCCTTGTCGATGAAGATGAGGTCCGCGCGGGCGTCGTTCTCCACCAGGTGGGCGACGATGGTCTTGCTCTCGCTCTCCCACGGGATGAACTCGCAGGAGAGGGGGTCGAACCGGTCGTCGCCCTCGGCGGCGAGGGATTTCATCGCCATCAGGGTGGTATTGCCGCCCTCGGCCGGGATGTAGTGGGTATCCCCCGGCCGCCGGGTGACGGGGAACCGCCCCCGGTATCCCGAAGCGCGGAGACTGTGGAGGATCTCCTCCCACGCCTCGTTGTGCGCCCGGCGGGGGTTGCGCTCGTAGGGCTGGATCTCGTCCAGCGGGATCGCCATCGGGGTCGGCATGATGGGATCGGAGGGGGGGAGGTTGGTCGAGGGCTTCGCGTGGCCCTCGAACAGCAGGTCCCGCAGTTCGTCGTCGTTGGGCAGATGTTTCTTGCTCATGGTTCACTCCTCCGAATCTCCTCCCAGGCCTCGATCTCCTCTGGCGTCGGGTCACGCCGGAGCGCGCCTTCCACCCGGATCGAGGCCACCTCGAGGTCCTGAATCTCCACGTACTGCAGCATGCGGCGCGCATGCTGGTGGGCCTCCAGTCGGCTGCGGGCCGCCAGCTCGACGTACTGGGTCGTCGATCGCAACCCGCCTTCCTGCGGGGGGAGTGGAGGCTTGAGCCGGATGCGTACCAGCCAGGCGCGCAGCTCGATGGTCTCCGTGTGGCGGATCGGTGTGGGATCGGAGAAGAGGTCCGGATGGAGTGGACCGTGGACGACCGTTTCGTATCTCATCTGTCTTTCCCCCCTGTATATCCGTCCAGTCCCTCCAGCGCCTGCCCGCCCAGCAGCTCGACGGCGAGCCGGAAGATCTCCCGGCCGGCTCGGGTATCGACGCGGTGGACGGGTTTGCGTGCCGTGGCCGCCTCCCGGTAGGCCACGGCCGAGCGGATCACGGTGTCGAGAATCCGGATGTCGCGCTCGCCGGCGAGGCGGGCGAGCCCCTCGCGGAGCTGCGTGGCGATGCGGCGGGCGTCCACGGTGCGGTCCATGCGGTAGAGGACCGCGTGGACAGGCGGCGTGGTGATGCCGAGGAACGAAAACTCGGAAAGTTTGTCTAGCGAATCGAGGGTGCCTCGTAGAAACTCCCTCGCGGAGAGGGTCTCCGGCGGGACCGGGGAGAGCACCATGTCGGCCGCGAGCATCGCGGCGTCCTGGAGAGGCCCGATGGCACCTTGTGTGTCGATGAGGATGTAGTCGTAGGGATGGGGCTGCCGGAGGGCCTTCCAAAGCCGGAACCGCCCGTCGGGTGTGTGGAGGATCCAGTTCTGCAGGCGGGCGTCCGGATCGTCCGAGCGGACCAGATCGCACCCCACGGAGGTGGTGCTGATGGTCCCCGCCAGGGATCCGTCCTGGACCAGGCGGGTGAGACCACCTTCAGACGGGTGATCGATGGAAAAATAGGAAGTTAGAGTGGGTTGGACATCGGCGTCGATCAGCAGTACCCTATGGCCCGCCTCGGCAAGGATGCCGCCCAGGTTGGCGGCCAGCGTGGTCTTCCCCGTGCCGCCCTTGGCGTTGCAGATGGTGATGATTTTTGGCATTGCTCTCCCCTTTCTTTTCCTTGGTTGAGGGGAGAAAATGTCCAACTAGCCAATTTTTAGCTGATTTGTAATCAGCCGGTCGGGGGTTCGACTCCCTCCGCCAGCTCCAGATTCCCGCCCCGTTTGGCGCGAAGCGACGGCCCCGGCAGTCTTAGGGGCCGTTCGTGTGTCAGGGGGGCAGCCGCCCTCCTCTCCGTGCCTGTCCGAGATGGGGTGCGGGGTGGCGGCTGAGTCCTTTCCAATCCGGAAATGAGCCTGAAGGGTGGCTGCAAGTGACCCGGACAGGCGGCTGGGTTCCGGGCCTTGTCGGGTCTCGATGGTCACGATCATCCTCCTGATGATCCCGGGCCCGGACCGCCTTCGGGCTCATGTGTCATTGGAAGGGGCTGGCTGTTGACACGCGCGTGCGCCTCAGCCAAAATACACGGCTTACACTTTGGAGGGGTTCCCGAGTGGTCAAAGGGAACAGACTGTAAATCTGTCGGCTCAGCCTTCGGAGGTTCGAATCCTCCCCCCTCCACCAGATTTCGCTGGTTCGGGTCAGTGGTGAATCCTCGAATGGCTCGATTCGGTTGCAGGTTCCGCGGGTGTAGTTCAATGGTAGAACCTCAGCCTTCCAAGCTGATGACGTGGGTTCGATTCCCATCACCCGCTCCAAGTACGGTTGTCAGGCCCATATAGCTCAGTCGGTAGAGCACTTCCTTGGTAAGGAAGAGGTCACCGGTTCAAGTCCGGTTATGGGCTCCATTTTTCGTTTGCAGTTCGCGCAGGGTGGTCTGAGCGAATTCCTGGCTCTAGGCTGATATCGATCATCTCGGAGGTTGCTCCATGTCCAAGGAAAAATTTGAACGTACGAAGCCGCATGTGAACGTGGGTACGATTGGTCACGTAGACCATGGGAAGACCACCCTGACGGCGGCGATCACGAAGTGCATGGCCGAGAAGCACGGTGGTGA
>JALTLT010000419.1 GCA_027001815.1 Gammaproteobacteria bacterium
GCGACAACGTGAAGATGACGGTGTCGCTGATTGCGCCGATTGCGATGGAAGAGGGGCTTCGCTTCGCGATCCGCGAGGGTGGCCGCACCGTCGGCGCCGGCGTGGTCTCCAAGATCATCGAGTAAGGATCGATTTCTCAGGAGCAGTATCCAGGCCAGTAGCTCAATTGGCAGAGCGGCGGTCTCCAAAACCGCAGGTTGGGGGTTCGATTCCCTCCTGGCCTGCCATTTCGACAGGAGCAGCAGTCACGTTACCGGATGAGGGTCGATCCCTCGGATGCATGGTCGCGCCTCGGGGCACCCGAGGCGTTGCCGTGCTTCTTTGTCTTGGTTCCGGTGGCTGCATCGACAGCGGGCAACTATGAACGCAAAGAGCGAAGTTCAGGGCTCCAGGGGTGATACCGCCAAACTGGCGGCGGCGCTCCTGCTGCTCATCGGGGGGGCGGTCGCCTTCCACTATTACGAGGATCAGTCCCTCCTGCTGCGGGTGATCGGTCTGCTCGCGGTGGTTGGCGTGGCGCTGGCCATCGGCCTGCAGACGGAACTCGGTCGCACCGCCACCCACTTCGTCAAGGATGCCCGCACCGAGGTGCGCAAGGTGGTCTGGCCCACCTGGCCGGAGACCTGGCAGACCACCCTCGCCGTGGCCGGCATGGTGCTCGTCGTCGCCATCATCCTCTGGATCATGGACAGCATCCTGCTCTACCTGGTCAAGCTCCTGATGGGACAGGGGGACTGAGGCGATGGGTGACAAGCGCTGGTATGTGGTGCACGCCTATTCCGGGTTCGAGAAGCAGGTGAAGCGCCATCTTGAGGATCGCATCAACCGTTTCGGTATGCAGGAGAAGTTCGGTGACATCCTGGTCCCTACCGAGGAGGTGGTGGAGATGAAGGGTGGCCGGCAACGCCGTTCCGAGCGCAAGTTCTTTCCGGGTTACGTGTTGGTGCACATGGAGATGGACGACGACACCTGGCACCTGGTCAAGGAGACGCCGAAGGTGCTCGGCTTCATCGGTGGCACCAGCGACCGGCCCGCCCCCATCACCGACAAGGAGGCGGAGCAGATCCTGCAGCGGGTCCAGGAGGGCACGGAGAAGCCGCGTCCCAAGGTGCTCTTCGAGCCGGGCGAGGCGGTGCGGGTTATCGACGGACCCTTCAACGACTTCAACGGGGTCGTCGAGGAGGTCAACTACGAGAAGAACCGGCTGCGTGTCAACGTCTACATCTTCGGCCGTACCACGCCGGTGGAGCTGGAGTTCAGCCAGGTGGAGAAGGTCTGAGGGTGGTCCGCCCGCCTGCAAAGGCCGGGAGAAGTTTCCACGGTTTCGATCCCCGCATCGGCCCATCGGTGCCGATGCGGGGCTGTCGGTCGCTCCGGCGGCCAGATCCGCCGGGGGAACCCTGTCGATAGAGGCGTTTCCCCCGGCGCAGGGAAGAATTGCCGAGATCGGGGGCGCAAGATGGCGTTTTGCGCCCCCGGGTTGAAGGAGGCCTTGGAAGGGCTTTTTCAACAACCTGTTCAGTTGAGGTGCCCTGTCGGGTACCGCACACAACCGAGACGGGGAGCCGCGAGGCGCTTGGACCCGCAGGAGTGAGAGATGGCGAAGAAAGTCGAGGCATACATCAAGTTGCAGGTGCCGGCCGGCCAGGCCAACCCGAGCCCTCCCGTGGGCCCGGCGCTGGGCCAGCACGGTGTCAACATCATGGAGTTCTGCAAGGCGTTCAACGCCCAGACCCAGGGTCTGGAGCAGGGGATGCCGGTACCGGTGGTGATCACGGTCTACAACGATCGCAGCTTCACCTTCATCATGAAGACCCCGCCGGCCTCCATTCTGCTGAAGAAGGCCGCCGGCATCGGCAAGGGCTCCAGCAACCCCAACACCCAGAAGGTGGGCAAGGTGACCCGCGCCCAGCTCGAGGAGATCGCGACCACCAAGAAGCCCGATCTCACCGCAGCCGACATGGATGCCGCCGTGCGTACCATCGCCGGCAGCGCCCGCAGCATGGGTATCGACGTGGAGGGGGTTGAATAATGGCCAAGCTTTCCAAGCGCATGAAGGCGATCCGTGAGAAGGTGGAGCCGGGCAAACTGTACGCCATCGACGAGGCCATCGAACTGCTCAAGGCCCTGCCGCGCGCCAGGTTCACCGAATCGGTCGACGTGGCGGTCAATCTCGGTGTCGATCCGCGGAAGTCGGACCAGGTGGTCCGCAGCTCGGTGGTACTGCCGCACGGCACCGGAAAGAGCGTTCGCGTGGCGGTCTTCGCCCAGGGTGATGCCGCCGAGGCGGCCAAGGCGGCCGGTGCCGACATCGTCGGCATGGAGGACCTCGCCGAGCGCGTCAAGGCGGGCGAGATGGACTTCGATGTGGTGATCGCCGCCCCCGACGCCATGCGGGTGGTGGGCCAGCTCGGCCAGATCCTCGGTCCGCGCGGCCTGATGCCCAACCCCAAGGTGGGTACCGTCACGCCCGATGTGGCCTCCGCGGTGAAGAACGCCAAGGCGGGCCAGGTGCGCTATCGCACTGACAAGGCCGGCATCATTCACGCCCGCATCGGCACCGTCGATTTCGACGGCCAGGCCCTCAGGGAGAATCTGGAGGCGCTGCTGGCGGACCTGCAGAAGATGAAGCCGGCCGCGGCCAAGGGTCAGTACATGAAGAAGGTGACCCTCTCCACCACCATGGGTCCCGGCCTGGCGGTGGACCCTGCCTCCGTCTCCTGAGGCGGGGGGAAGGGGAGACCCCTTCGCTCGAGTCACAGGGGCGGAACCGCCCCTCCCGTTCCCTGCCTGGCAGGGGACGAACGAAGAGATCTTTGGGCTGCACCCCCCACGGCTTCGATGGTGGGGGGCGTGGTCGTCAAAGACCGCAGGTCCGGAGCGATCCGGGTAAACGGTTGCGGGGTCCTGCTGCCGGCGCCGGCAAGCCCGGCGCCCGGAAGGCTCTCCGCCCGGCCTGCGCAGACGGCACAGCCCCCGGAAACAGTCCTGGGTGGCCTGCCGTTCTACTGGGTGCCTCCTAGCGCCGCCGCGCGGCCGGGGAGGTTGGTTGGGCTGCTTCCAGAAGGAACGA
The DNA here is from genome assembly GCA_027001815.1 of Gammaproteobacteria bacterium. Lineage (GTDB taxonomy): Bacteria > Pseudomonadota > Gammaproteobacteria > JALTLT01 > JALTLT01 > JALTLT01. Next base: position 3,074 of record JALTLT010000419.1, read on the forward strand.
TTATGAGTCTGACGCTGGAACAGAAAAAGGCCGTCGTGGCCGAGGTCGCGGAGGTCGCCTCCAAGGCCTGGTCGGCGGTGGCGGCCGAGTATCGCGGCCTGACGGTAGAGGAGATGACCGAACTGCGGGTGAAGGCCCGTGGCGAGGGCGTCTATCTGCGGGTGATCAAGAATACCTTGGCGAAACGCGCCGTGCAGGGCACCGAATTCGAGTGCATCCAGGAAGGGCTGGTGGGACCGCTCCTGCTCGCCTTCTCCCTGGAAGACCCGGGTGCCGCGGCACGGGTGATCAAGGAGTTCGCCAAGGAACACGAGAAGCTGGTGGTGCGCATGGTCGCCGTCGGCGGGCAGATGCTGCCCGCCAGCGAGATCGAGCGTCTGGCCAGCCTGCCGACCCGCGATCAGGCCCTGAGCATGCTCATGGCCGTGATGAAGGCACCTCTGGACAAGTTCGCCCGGACCCTCAACGAGGCCCCGGGCAAGCTGGTCCGCACCGTCGCCGCCATACGAGATCAGAAGGAAGCCGCATAACGCCCCGCCGGGCGCTGTGTGGTTCTGTCAAAGACTATTCACGAGGAGCTATTTACCATGGCTGTTTCCAAAGACGAGATCCTGGATGCCATCGCCAACATGACCGTGATGGAGGTCGTCGACCTCATCGAGGCGATGGAAGAGAAGTTTGGTGTGACCGCCGCTGCGGCTGTGGCCGCCGTCCCGGCTGCCGGTGCTGCCGGTGGCGAGGCCGGTGGCGCCGAGGAGAAGACCGAGTTCGACGTGGTCCTCACCGGCTTCGGCGACAACAAGGTTGCCGTCATCAAGGCGGTTCGCGCCATCACCGGCGCCGGTCTCAAGGAGGCCAAGGAGATGGTGGAAAGCACGCCCTCCACCCTCAAGGAAGGCATCTCCAAGGACGAGGCCGAGGAGATCAAGAAGCAGCTCGAAGAAGCCGGCGCAAGCGTCGAGGTCAAGTAACCGTCGTCGCGTTGCCTGAGAAGCTGCTTCGGCCTGTTGACAGGACGGCTGGTGGCGCAATGCGCCACCGGCCTTTTCCTGTTTCTGTGTTCCGGGGGCAGTCGGCGAGATGAACCGGCGCCGACGGCGGCATCACTGCCACCGGAACCTTGTCACATGGTAATACTGAGGTGCTCTGCCAATGGCCTACTCCTTTACCGATAAGAAACGCATCCGCAAGGATTTCGGTAAACGTCCCAGCATTCTGGATGTTCCCTATCTGCTGGCCACCCAGTTGAACTCCTATGCCCAGTTCCTGCAGCTGGACAGGGAGCCCGACGAGCGCCGCGACGTGGGGCTGCATGCCGCACTGAAGTCGGTCTTCCCCATCACCAGCTTTTCCGGGAACGCTTCCCTGGAGTATGTCAGCTATAGCCTCGGCAAGCCGACCTTCGACGTCAAGGAGTGTCAGTTGCGCGGCATGACCTACGGTGCGCCGCTGCGGGTCAAGGTGCGCCTCATCATCTATGACAAGGAGAGCCCCGCCGACCAGAAGGCGATCAAGGACATCAAGGAGCAGGAAGTGTACATGGGCGAACTGCCGCTCATGACACGCAACGGCACCTTCGTCATCAACGGCACCGAGCGGGTGATCGTATCCCAGTTGCACCGTTCCCCCGGTGTCTTCTTCGACCATGACAAGGGCAAGACCCATTCGTCGGGCAAGCTGCTGTTCAATGCCCGGGTGATTCCTTACCGCGGTTCCTGGCTCGATTTCGAGTTCGATCCCAAGGATGCGGTCTTCGTGCGCATCGACCGGCGGCGCAAGCTGCCTACCACCATCCTGCTGCGCGCCCTGGGCTACACCAACGAAGAGATCCTGGATATCTTCTTCGAGAAGAACCACTTCCGGTTCACCAAGAGCGGCATTACCATGCGGCTCTTTCCCGATCGCCTGCGTGGCGAGACTGCGGCGTTCGACATCAAGATCAAGGGCGAGGTGATCGTCGAACAGGGCCGGCGCATCACCCAGCGGGTCATCAAGAAATTGGAACAGGCGGGTCTCAAGACCCTGTCGGTACCCGACGAGTATCTGATCGGCAAGATCACCGCCCGCGACCTGGTGGATCCGGAAACCGGTGAGCTGATCGCCTCGGCCAACGATGAGATCACCGAGGAGCTGCTGGAAAAGATCAGGGCGGCCGGCATCAAGGAGCTGGAGACCCTGTTCGTCAATGACCTCGACCGCGGTCCCTACATCTCCGACACCCTGCGCATCGACAACACCACCACGCCGCTCGAGGCGCAGGTGGAGATCTACCACATGATGCGCCCCGGCGAGCCGCCCACCAAGGAGGCGGCGGAGAACCTGTTCCACAACCTCTTCTTCAACGAGGAGCGCTATGATCTCTCCGCCGTGGGCCGCATGAAGTTCAACCGGCGGGTGGGCCGCGAGGCCGCCACCGGCCCTGGCATACTCTACGACTACAAGTACTTCGGCCAGCGCGACGACGCCGAGTCGAAGCGCCTGGTGGAGGAGCAAGGCGAGACCTCGGACATTCTCGACGTCCTCAGGACGCTCATCGACATTCGCAACGGCCAGGGGGTGGTGGACGACATCGACCACCTGGGCAACCGCCGTGTGCGTTGTGTCGGCGAGATGGCGGAGAACGTCTTCCGCGTCGGTCTGGTGCGCGTCGAGCGTGCGGTCAAGGAGCGTCTGGCGCTGGCCGAGTCCGAGGGGCTGATGCCCCAGGAACTGATCAACGCCAAGCCGGTGGCGGCGGCCATCAAGGAGTTCTTCGGTTCCAGTCAGCTCTCCCAGTTCATGGACCAGAACAACCCCCTCTCCGAGGTGACCCACAAGCGGCGTATTTCGGCGCTGGGACCTGGCGGGCTGACGCGCGAGCGGGCCGGCTTCGAGGTGCGCGATGTGCACCCCACCCACTACGGCCGGGTCTGCCCCATCGAGACCCCGGAAGGACCCAATATCGGCCTCATCAACTCGCTGGCTCTCTACGCGCGTCCCAACGAGTACGGTTTCCTCGAGACCCCCTACCGCAGGGTGGTGGATGGCCGGGTCACCGACGAGGTGGAGTACCTCTCCGCCATCGACGAGGGCAACTACGTCATCGCACAGGCCAACGCCTCCATGGATGAGGAGGGTAACCTGACCGATGAGCTGGTCTCCTGCCGTCACCAGAACGAGTTTACCCTCGCTACCCCCAACCGGGTGGAGTACATGGATGTGTCGCCGCGCCAGGTGGTGTCGGTGGCCGCCTCGCTGGTGCCGTTCCTGGAGCACGACGACGCCAACCGCGCCCTCATGGGCTCCAACATGCAGCGCCAGGCGGTGCCGACCCTGAAAGCGGAGAAGCCGCTGGTAGGCACCGGCATCGAGCGCGCCGTGGCGGTTGACTCCGGTGTCACCGTTGTGGCCGAGCGCGGCGGGGTGGTGGACTCGGTGGATGCGGCGCGTATCGTGGTGCGGGTCAACGACGACGAGACCGAGGCGGGTGAGTCGGGTGTGGACATCTACAACCTCACCAAGTACACCCGATCCAACCAGAACACCTGCATCAACCAGCGGCCGTTGGTGAAGCCGGGTGAGGTGATCGCCAAGGGCGACGTGCTTGCCGACGGCCCCTCCACCGACATGGGAGAGCTGGCCCTGGGGCAGAACCTGCTGGTTGCCTTCATGCCCTGGAACGGCTACAACTTCGAGGACTCCATCCTCATCTCCGAGCGGGTCGTGCAGGAGGACCGCCTCACCACCATCCACATCGAGGAGCTCACCTGCGTCGCCCGCGACACCAAGCTGGGTTCCGAGGAGATCACCGGCGATATCCCCAACGTGGGTGAGTCGGCCCTCTCCAAGCTGGACGAGTCGGGCATCGTCTACGTGGGTGCCGAGGTGAAGCCGGGAGACATCCTGGTGGGCAAGGTGACCCCCAAGGGCGAGACCCAGCTTACCCCGGAAGAGAAGCTGCTGCGCGCCATCTTCGGCGAGAAGGCCTCCGACGTGAAGGACACCTCCCTGCGTGTGCCGCCGGGAATGGACGGCACCGTGATCGACGTGCAGGTGTTCACCCGTGACGGTGTGGAGAAGGACCAGCGTGCCCTCGCTATCGAGGAGGAGCAGCTGGCCAAGATCCGCAAGGACCTGGACGACCAGGCGCGTATCCTCGAGGACGACATCTTCTCGCGGCTGGAGAAGTTGCTGCTCGGCAAGGTGTCCGCCGGCGGCCCCAACAAGCTGAAGGCGGGATCCAAGATCACCAGGTCCTACCTGGCCGATCTGCCGCGGGAGCAGTGGTTCGAGATCCGCCTCAAGGACGAGACCGCCAACGAGCAGCTGGAGCTGGCCGCCGACCAGATCCGCCGCCAGCGCGAGGCCGCCGAGGAGCTGTTCGAGGAGAAGCGCGGAAAGATCACTGCCGGTGACGACCTTGCCCCCGGCGTGCTGAAGATGGTCAAGGTCTATCTGGCGGTGAAGCGCCGCATCCAGCCCGGTGACAAGATGGCGGGTCGCCACGGCAACAAGGGCGTCATCTCCCAGATCGTGCCGGTGGAGGACATGCCCTACCTGGAGGATGGCACCCCCGTGGATATTGTCCTCAACCCGTTGGGTGTGCCCTCGCGCATGAACGTCGGCCAGGTACTGGAGACCCACCTGTCGTGGGCCGCCAAGGGGCTTGGCCACAAGATCGGCCGGATGCTCGAGGAGCAGGCCGGTGCCTCCGAGCTCCGCGAGTTCCTGGAGAAGATCTACAACCACTCTGGCAAGAGGGAGGATTTCGGCCAGTTCTCCGACGGGGAGATCGACGAGTTGTGTCGCAACCTGGTGCCCGGTGTGCCCATGGCTACCCCGGTGTTCGACGGCGCCACGGAGGAGGAGATCAAGTATATGCTCCGCCTCGCGGATCTGCCGGAGTCGGGGCAGACCACCCTCTACGACGGGCGCACCGGTGAGCCCTTCGACCGTCCGGTGACCATCGGCTACATGTACATGCTGAAGCTCAACCACCTCGTGGATGACAAGATGCATGCTCGCTCCACTGGCCCCTACAGTCTGGTCACCCAGCAGCCGCTGGGCGGCAAGGCGCAGTTCGGCGGTCAGCGCTTCGGCGAGATGGAGGTGTGGGCCCTGGAGGCCTATGGTGCAGCCTACACCCTGCAGGAGATGCTGACGGTGAAATCGGACGACGTGGCGGGACGGACCAAGATGTACAAGAACATCGTCGACAACGACCATCGCATGGAGGCCGGCATGCCGGAGTCCTTCAATGTGCTGGTCAAGGAGATCCGTTCGCTGGCCATCAACATCGAGCTGGAACAGGACGACTGAACCTGCGGTACCAAGGGCAGGTCGGCGCGACTTCGTCGCGCCGGCGGCCAAGTGAGGAGAGACGATGAAAGATCTTTTGAATCTCATGAAGAGCCAGGGGCAGGTCGAGGACTTCGATGCCATCCGCATCAAGCTCGCCTCCCCGGACATGATCCGCTCCTGGTCCTACGGTGAGGTCAAGAAGCCGGAGACCATCAACTACCGCACCTTCAAGCCGGAGCGGGACGGCCTGTTCTGCGCCAAGATCTTCGGTCCGGTGAGTGACTACGAGTGTCTCTGCGGCAAGTACACCCGCCTCAAGCATCGCGGCGTGGTATGCGAGAAGTGCGGCGTGGAGGTGACGCTGGCCAAGGTACGCCGCGAGCGCATGGGCCACATCGATCTGGCCAGCCCGGTGGCCCACATCTGGTTCCTCAAGTCGCTCCCCTCGCGTATCGGCCTGCTGCTGGACATGACCCTGCGCGACATCGAGCGGGTACTCTACTTCGAAGCCTTCGTGGTGGTGGATCCCGGCATGACTCCGCTGGAACGCGGCCAGCTGCTCTCCGACGAGCAGTACCTGGAAGCGATCGAGGAGCATGGTGACGAGTTCGACGCCCGCATGGGCGCCGAGGCGGTGCTGGAGCTGCTGCGCACCATCGACCTCAAGGGCGAGGCGGAGAAGCTGCGCGAGGAGATGTCCGGCACCAACTCCGAATCCAAGCTCAAGCGCATCTCCAAGCGCCTGAAGCTGGTGGAATCGTTCCTCGAGTCCGACAACAAGCCGGAGTGGATGGTGCTCACCGTGCTGCCGGTGCTGCCTCCCGACCTGCGTCCGCTGGTGCCTCTGGACGGAGGCCGCTTTGCCACCTCCGACCTCAATGATCTCTACCGGCGAGTGATCAACCGCAACAACCGCCTCAAGCGGCTGCTGGAACTCAACGCCCCCGACATCATCGTGCGCAACGAGAAGCGCATGCTGCAGGAGTCGGTGGACGCCCTGCTCGACAACGGCCGCCGCGGTCGCGCCATCACCGGCTCCAACAAGCGGCCGCTCAAGTCCCTGGCCGACATGATCAAGGGCAAACAGGGGCGATTCCGCCAGAACCTCCTGGGCAAGCGGGTCGACTACTCCGGTCGTTCCGTGATCGTGGTGGGTCCGACCCTCAGGCTGCACCAGTGCGGCCTGCCCAAGAAAATGGCCCTGGAGCTCTTCAAGCCCTTCATCTTTGGCAAGTTGCAGCTGCGCGGCCTCGCCACCACCATCAAGGCGGCCAAGAAACTGGTGGAGCGCGAGGGTCCTGAGGTGTGGGACATTCTCGAGGAGGTGATCCGCGAGCATCCGGTGCTTCTCAACCGCGCGCCCACCCTCCATCGTCTCGGTATACAGGCCTTCGAGCCGGTGCTCATCGAGGGCAAGGCGATCCAGCTGCATCCGCTGGTCTGCACCGCCTTCAACGCCGATTTCGACGGCGATCAGATGGCGGTCCACGTGCCGCTCTCCATCGAGGCGCAGCTCGAGGCGCGGGCCCTGATGATGTCCTCCAACAACATCCTCTCGCCTGCCAACGGCGAGCCCATCATCGTGCCGTCTCAGGACGTGGTGCTGGGCCTCTACTACATGACCCGCGAGCGGGTGGCCGCCAAGGGTGAGGGGATGATCTTCGCCGATCTGGCAGAGGTGCGCCGCGCCTACGAGAACCGGGTCGTCGAGCTGCAC
>JALTLT010000420.1 GCA_027001815.1 Gammaproteobacteria bacterium
CTCCAGGTGCTGACGGAGAAGCCGGCCTCCGGGCCGGCTTCTTTTCGTTTCGGAGAGGCACGGAACCGCCGCCTGGCCCGCGGCGGATGCCCTCCTCTCAGTCGATGAGGATCAGATTGTCGCGGTGGATCAGCTCCGGCTCGTCCACGTAGCCGAGCACCGCTTCGATGCGATCGCTGGGCAGACCGCGGATCCGCCTCGCCTCGTCGGCGCCGTAGTTGACCAGGCCGCGGGCCACCTCGCTGCCGTCCGGCGCCCGACAGGAGACCAGCTCTCCACGCCGGAAATCCCCATCCACGCGGGTCACACCCACCGGCAGCAGGCTCTTGCCCCCCTCCCGCAACACCCGCACCGCCCCTTCGTCGAGGGCCAGCTCTCCGCGCACCTTGAGCTGCCCGGCCAGCCACCGCTTGCGCGCCGCCATGTGTCCCTCACTGGCGCGCAGCAGGGTACCCACCGCCTCGCCGCGGCCGATGCGCAACAGTCCCTCCTTCTGCCGGCCGGAGGCGATCACGGTGGAGGTGCCGGAGCGCGCCGCCAGGCGCGCCGCGCGCACCTTGGTGAACATGCCTCCCCGTCCGAGGTTGCCTCCGCTGCTCCCCGCCACCTCGAGGAGCCGCGGATCCCCGGCCTCCGCCTCGGCGATGAGACGTGCATCGGGATGGAGCCGCGGATCGGCATCGAACACCCCCTCCTGATCGGTGAGGATCACCAGCAGATCCGCCTCCACCAGATTGGCCACCAGCGCGGCCAGGGTATCGTTGTCCCCGAACTGGATCTCGTCGGTGACCACGGTATCGTTCTCGTTGACCACCGGAATCACGCCGAGTCCCAGCAGAGTGCGAAGGGTGGAGCGGGCGTTGAGGTAACGCTGCCGATCGGCCAGGTCATCGTGGGTGAGCAGCACCTGGGCCGTATGCAGTCCATGGCGCTTGAAACAGGACTCGTACATCTGCACCAGCCCCATCTGCCCCACGGCGGCGGCCGCCTGCAGCTCGTGGAGGGCGTGGGGGCGGCTCTCCCATCCCAGACGTACCATGCCCTCCGCCACCGCCCCGGAGGAGACCACCACCACCTCCCTTCCCTCCTGGCGAAGGCGGGCGAGCTGGAGTACCCAGTCGGCCATGGAATGGCGGCTCAGCCCCTTGCCCTCGTCGGTGAGCAGGGCACTGCCGATCTTGACCACCCAACGCCGCGCCGCGGCAGTCGGCTCGCGTCCCATGGTCAGGGCTCCCACCGGGGCCGTTCCTGCTCGGCCTCTGCCTGGCCCCGGATGGGGTTGGCCTCCAGATAGTCCATCACCGCGAAGACCAGCTCCCGGGTCCCCTCGCCGGTCACTGCCGAGATGAGAAATACGGGACCCTCCCACTCCAGCTCCCCGACGATGGCCGCGCAGCGAGCGTCCCGCTCCTCCTCCGGCAACAGGTCGATCTTGTTGAGCACCAGCCAGCGGGGAGTGGCCGCCAGCTCGGGACTGAAACGCTCCAGCTCGCGGACGATCTTCCGTGCCGTATCGGCCGGATCGGAGCCGTCGAAAGGCATCACGTCCACCAGGTGGAGCAGCAGACGGGTGCGGGAGAGGTGCTTGAGAAAGCGTATCCCGAGGCCGGCGCCCTCCGAGGCCCCCTCGATGAGCCCCGGGATGTCGGCCATGACGAAGCTGCGATCACCCTCCACCCGCACCACACCCAACTGGGGATGGAGAGTGGTGAAGGGGTAGTCGGCCACCTTGGGACGGGCGGCGGAGACGGCCCGGATCAACGTCGACTTGCCGGCGTTGGGCATGCCCAGCAGGCCCACGTCCGCCAGCAGCTTGAGTTCCAGGCGGAGCTTGCGCCGTTCTCCGGGAGTGCCGGGGGTGGACTGGCGGGGAGTGCGGTTGGTGCTGCTCTTGAAACGGGTGTTGCCGAGGCCGTGGAAGCCCCCCTGGGCCACCTTCAGGAGCTGGCCCGCCTCCACCAGGTCGCCGATCACCTCGCCGGTGTCGGCGTCGCGCACCAGCGTGCCCACCGGCACGTCGACGATCAGGTCCTCACCGCTCTTGCCGGTGCAGTTGGAGCCGCTGCCGTTCTCCCCCCGCTCGGCCATGTAGGTGCGCTGGACCCGGAAGTCCACCAGCGTGTTGAGCCCGGCGTCGGCGCGCAGGAAGACGCTGCCGCCATCGCCGCCGTCACCGCCGTCGGGCCCGCCGAAGGGGATGTACTTCTCGCGGCGGAAGCTGACGCAGCCGTTGCCGCCGTCACCTGCCACCACCTTGATGATTGCCTCGTCTACGAATTTCATGCCATTGGGAGGGGATACTCCTCCCCTGCTCTTCGATCGTTCCCTTCATGGAGGCAGACTGCCACCATGATATGCCGCGTTAACAGGCTGTTGAAAAACACCGTTTTTCGGCAGCCTGTGCTGCGGTGCATGGATGCGCCGCAGCCTTTCAAATGACGCCAGGCCATTGAACATGTGAGGGAGCCGAAAACCGCGTTTTTCGGCTCCCGTACTCTGACAATCCAGGGATGAATCGTTCAGAGTTTCCTTAATCGGGATAGGGGCGGTCAGCATAGCTGACCGAGCCCC
>JALTLT010000421.1 GCA_027001815.1 Gammaproteobacteria bacterium
GCCAGGCGCCGTGGAACGTCCCCTGGCTGGGGGCGAAGCTGACTGCACTGCTGGGCTACATCCTGCTGGGAATGGTCGCGCTCCACTGGGCACGGCGGCGGTGGTTGCGGGCGACCGCGGGCCTTGGGGCCCTGGCCTGTTTCCTCTACATCGTGAGTGTGGCCCTCACCCGTTCGCCCCAGCCGTGGGGGTGAGGGTCCGGTGACCCGCGGCCCCCCGCCGCGACGGGAGGTGGTCCGGGGTCAGAGGGTGGGCGAGGGGGCGCCGGCGTGAGTCCTCTCGTACACCTGCTGGCACTGGATGCAGCGCACCGCGGTGGGCTGGCTGCGCAGCCGCTCCAGACCGATGGGACCACCGCAGTCGATGCACCGGCCGTAGTGCCCCTCTTCGAGGCGGCGGAGAGCGGCCTCGACCTCGCGCAGCTCGTGGACGTGCTGGTCGATCACCGCCAGGTTGACGTCGGAGAGAAGATCGGCGACCGCCTCCTCTGCCGGGTCGTGGACCTTGCCGGCGAGATCGATATAGTGCTCCTCTTCCGAGGCGAGCAGTCCCTCGTGGATATCGGCCAGCAGGTGGGTGCGGCGGATGGTGAGCAGGTTCTTGAGCTCGGTGAGGGTGTCGTGGTCGAGTTCGGTGGACATGATGATCCCCTTTCGTGACAGATGGAGGCGCGCTGCCGTTTCTACTGCGTGATGATGGGGGCAGGTACCGCGGATGCAAGTGCCACCGCATGTTCCATCATAGTCCATTGGTCCCGAAAAGGACCTCTCTTCCGGGGGAGGAGCTGGCAGGCTGTTGAAAAACACCGTTTTTCGGCAGCCTGTGCCGCGGTGCAGGGATGCACCGCCGTTTTCAATGAGGCCAGCAGCCTGTCGGACTTTGACAGGCGGTCAGGTTCTGGTGCTTTCCGCGGGGCCCCGAGAGGCGGGAAGGCCCTCCCGGGGGACGCCGTGAACCCATCCATGGGGGCTCGTCGGCGGCATCCTTGCCGCCAACGCCCCCGGGACGGCCTTCCCGCCTCTCGGGGCAGAGTGACCTTCCGCTTGAAGTCGGACAGGCGGCTGGCCTCATTGAAAACGTGAGGAAGCCGGAAATCGCATTTTCGGCTTCCGGGGTTGAAAAAGGCCAGGACGGCCTTTTTCAACATCCTGCCAGGGGTGGCAGGGTATCCGGTTCCGCAGCAAGGGCGGGAACCGTCGCGTGCGGGGGTGGTCTCACCTGCGACGGATTCATGGCTCCGCCGGCGGAGGTGGCCCCTGAATTCCGCGGCGATTCCCGGTATGATTGGCGGACGGAGCGCCCGGCCCACCGGCCCGGTGGCGGGGCTCCAGAGCGACGAGGAGGTGATTGAATGATTCCCGAACTGGGCCACTACGCCCTGATCCTGGCCCTGTCGGTGGCCATCGTCCAGGCCGTCCTGCCCCTCGCGGGGGTCTTCCGGCGGGATCCGGGGTGGGTCGCGGTGGCGCGGCCGGCGGCCCAGGCGCAGTTCCTGTTCCTGGCCATCGCCTACGGGGCCCTCACCTGGACCTTCATCACCAACGACTTCAGCGTCCTCTACACCGCCACCAACTCCAATTCGCGGCTGCCGATGCTCTACAAGATCTCCGGCGTGTGGGGCGCGCACGAGGGTTCGCTGCTGCTCTGGGCCTTCATTCTCTCCGCCTGGACGGTGGCGGTCAGCCTCTTCTCCCGCAGCCTGCCGCGCGAGAACGTGGCGGTGGTTCTCTCGGTGATGGGGATGGTGAGTGTCGGTTTCCTGCTCTTCACGACCCTCACCTCCAACCCCTTCGAGCGCATCTATCCGGTGCCGGTCGACGGGCGTGATCTGAATCCCCTTCTCCAGGATCCCGGTCTGGCGTTCCATCCCCCCATGCTCTACATGGGTTATGTGGGTTTCTCCGTCGCCTTCGCCTTCGCCATCTCGGCGCTCATCTCGGGCCGCCTGGATGCGGCGTGGGCGCGCTGGTCGCGCCCCTGGACCCTGGTCGCCTGGCTCTTCCTCACCCTCGGCATCATGCTGGGGAGCTGGTGGGCCTACTACGAACTGGGCTGGGGCGGCTGGTGGTTCTGGGATCCGGTGGAGAACGCCTCCTTCATGCCGTGGCTGGTGGGTACCGCGCTGATCCACTCCCTGGCGGTGACCGAGAAGCGGGGCGCCTTCAAGAGCTGGACGGTGCTGCTGGCGGTGTTCGCCTTCTCGCTCAGCCTGCTGGGCACCTTCCTGGTCCGCTCGGGAGTCCTCACCTCGGTGCACGCTTTCGCCTCCGATCCCACCCGCGGGGTCTTCATCCTCATGTTCCTCGCGGTGGTGGTGGGCGGCTCCCTGATGCTCTATGCCTGGCGTGCCCCGCAGGTGCGCAGCGCGGTGCGATTCGGTCTCCTCTCCCGCGAGACCATGCTGCTGGTGAACAACGTGCTGCTGGTGGTGGCGGCGGCCACCATCCTGCTCGGCACCATCTATCCCCTGGCGATGGACGCCCTGGAACTGGGCAAGATCTCGGTGGGGCCGCCCTATTTCGACAGCGTCTTCGTACCCGTCGTCCTGCCAATGCTGATACTGCTGGGGATCGGTCCCAACGCCCGCTGGAAGGAGAACGATCCCGCCTGGCTTGTGAAACGCCTGTGGATCGCCGCCGTGGTCAGCGTGGTGGCCGGCGTGGCCGCGGTCCTGGTGTGGGCCGGCACGGCTCCGTTCATGACCGTGCTGAGCATCGTTCTGGCCTTCTGGATCGTCGCCGGATCGGTCACCGACATCCGCGCCCGTATCGCCAACAAGCCCGGACTGGTGGCGGGGCTGCGCGGGCTCTCCCGCAGCCACTGGGGCATGACGGTGGGGCACCTGGGTGTGGCGGTCTTCATGGTCGGGGTGGCGGTCTCCAACACCTGGTCCATCGAGAAGGATGTGCGCATGGGCGCCGGTGACGTGGCGAAACTGGGCGAGATCGAATATCGCTTCGAAGGGGTGACGCAGGCGGAGGGACCCAACTACACCTCCAATACGGGTCTGGTCCGTGTCTATCGTGATGGCAGGGAGGTGGCTGTCCTGCGTCCCGAGAAGCGCTTCTATCACGTGCAGACCATGCCGATGACCGAGGCGGCGATCGACGCGGGCTTCTTCCGTGACTACTACGTGGCGCTGGGGGAACCGATCCCCGGTTCCGACGACTGGCCCGTACGGCTCTACTACAAGCCCTTCATCCGCTGGATCTGGCTCGGCCCGATCCTCATGGCCCTGGGCGGGCTGCTCTCCGCCAGTGACCGCCGCTACCGGCTGAAGCGCCTGCGCGAGAGCGCGCTGTCCGCCCGCTCTCCGGTGGAGGGGGCTGCCGCGGCGGGTTGACAGAAGTACCGTATTCCGCAAGGAGGACAGTGTGGGCAACAAGCTCCGTTTTCTCGTTCCGCTGCTGGTGTTCGGCGGCCTGGTACTGCTCTTTGCCAAGGGGTTGGAACTCGATCCCCGCAAGGTGCCGTCGCCCCTCATCGACAAGCCGGCACCGGCCTTCGAACTGCCGCGCCTCAAGCAGTCCGACGCGACCCTGGGCATCGACGACCTGAAGGGGCAGGTGACGCTGCTCAACGTCTGGGCGAGCTGGTGTTCGGGTTGCCGGGTGGAACATCCGTTCCTGGTGAAACTCGCCCGCAGCGGGGAGATCCCCATCTACGGGCTCAACTACAAGGACGAGCCGGCGGACGCCCTCAACTGGTTGCGCCGTCTGGGCGACCCCTACACGGCAGTGGCCGTGGACCGGGACGGCCGGGTGGGCATCGACTGGGGGGTCTACGGCGTGCCCGAGACCTTCCTCATCGACCGCGACGGGATGATCCGCTACAAGCAGATCGGCCCGCTCGACGAGGAGACCTGGAACTCGGTCATCCGGCCGATGGTGGAGCGACTGAAGGCGGAGGCATCGTGATCAGGATCCCCTATCTTCTGCTGGTGGGCATGTTGTTGCTGGCCGGCCTTACGGCCCGTGCGGCCATCGAGACCTACCCCTTCTCCTCCGAGGAGAACGAGCAGCGTTATCTCCACCTGGTGGAGGAGCTGCGCTGTCTGGTGTGTCAGAACCAGAATCTCCACGACTCCAATGCGGAGCTGGCGCAGGACCTCCGCCGCCAGGTCTTCGAGATGATCGAGAGCGGCGCCTCCGACCAGCAGATCGTCGATTTCATGGTCGACCGCTACGGGGACTTCGTGCTCTACCGTCCTCCCATGCGGCGCTCCACCTGGCTGCTCTGGTTCGGTCCGATCCTCCTCGCCGTGGTCGGGGTGGTGGTGCTGTTGCGGCTGATCCGACGCAGCAACAGCGGGCAGGCACCAGAGATCCCGGCCGAGGAGCGCGAGCGGGTGAAACGATTGCTGGAGCAGGGGCGGGACTGACACGATGACGACTTTCTGGATCTTCAGCGGCCTGATGACCGTGGCCGCGGTGCTGATACTGGTGCTGCCCATGCTGCGTGCCGGCCGCACAGCCGACGAGGGCGTCGACCGGGCCACCCTCAACACGGGGATCTATCGCCAGCGGCTCCGGGAACTGGAGCGGGAGCTGGCCGACGGACTGATCGATCAGGCGCAGTTCGACCAGGCGAAGGCCGAACTCGAGGAGGAGGCCGCCATCGATCTGGCCGCCGCGGAGAGTGACGCCGGCGGCGGTGGATCGCGCGGCCGCCTGGCGGCGGTCGCCGTCGCGGTGGTGATTCCGGCAGTGAGCCTGGTGCTCTACAACGCCCTGGGTTCCGTGGACCGCCTCTCCCTCATCGAGGCCTCCCGCCAGGGGGGCGGAGGGGCCTCCGGCGGGATGGCCGGCAACGGCAAGAGCATGCCCTCGGTGGAGGAGATGGTGGGCCGGCTGGAGGAGAAGCTGCGGGCCGATCCCGCCAACGGCGAAGGATGGCGCATGCTGGGCCGCTCCTATTCGGTGCTCAAGCGCCATTCGGAGGCCGCCCTCGCCTACCGCAGGGCCCGCGGGATCCTGGGGGACAGCGCCGATCTCCTGGCCAGCGAAGCGGAGGCCCTCGCCCTGGCCGCCGACGGCGACATGCAGGGGGAGGCCCAGGCCCTCATCGACCGGGCGCTGGAGCTGGAACCCGACAATCCCCAGGCGCTCTGGCTCGGCGGCTTCGCGGCCGCGCAGCGGGGCGACGACGACCTGGCGGTGAGCCTCTGGCGCCGGTTGCTGGAGCGGATTCCGCCGGGTGACGAGGCGGTTCAGGTGGTGCAGCAGCAGATCGAGCGGCTCACCGGCAAGCCGGAGGGGGTCGCCGCGGCTCCGCCACCCGCCGGGACGGCGACCCGGCCCGACGCTGCCGGGGGCGGGGCGAAGGTGGAGGTGACGGTCGACCTCGCTCCCGAACTCCGTTCGAAGGCCTCTCCGGAAGACACCGTCTTCATCTTCGCGCGGGCCGTCTCCGGGCCGCCGATGCCCCTGGCAGTGGTGCGCAAGCAGGTGCGTGACCTGCCGGTGACGGTGGTGCTGGACGACTCCATGGCGATGATGCCCGCCGCCCGCCTCTCCGGCTTCGATCGGGTCTACGTGGGTGCCCGCATCTCGAAAGGGGGAGGCGCCACCCCTCAGTCCGGCGATCTGCAGGGGCGCAGTGAGGCGGTGGCCCCGGCCGAGACACCCTCGGTACGGCTGGTCATCGATCAGGAGGTGCTCTGAGGGGATGTGGGAAGAGCCCGTCGCCGGGCTTTCCCGACCCCGGCATGGATGACCCGTTTTCCCCTCCCCGGGGTGGCTGCGTGGGTGATGGCGGTTGTCAGCCGGCCAGCGGTCGGATCTGGGCGGGGGAGAGTCTCTTCGGCCACCCTTCCGGCTTGTGGATGTGGTAGCCCTGGGCGAAATCCACGCCCAGTTCTCTCAACATCTCCAGGCTCTTTTCGTTCTCCACGAACTCCGCGATGGTGCGGATCCCCATCACGTGCGCGATCTGGGCCACCGAGCCGACCATCGCCTGGTTGATGCGGTCCTCGGCCAGGTTGCGGATGAACTGTCCGTCGATCTTCAGGTAGTCGACGGGGAAGTCCCGGAGATAGCCCAGCGAGCTGAGGCCCGATCCGAAATCGTCCAGGGCGAAGAGGCAGCCGATCTCCTTGAGCCGCTCCATGAAATCGATGGCCAGCTCGCGGTTGTCGATGGCGGCGGTCTCGGTGACCTCGAAGCAGATGTTGCCCGCCTTCACCCCCGAGAGGTGGATCTGCTCGATGACGTACTCCGCGAATCCCTCCTGGTGCAGCGACTGGCCCGAGAGGTTGATGTTGCAGATCTGGTCGCCGCGTGCGTTGCGGGCGATGAGCGGCAGGGCGTTGCGAATCACCCAGCGATCCACCACACCCATCAGACCGTAACTCTCCGCGGCGGGAATGAATGACATGGGCGGGATCGTCGTCCCGTCCTCGTCGTGCATTCTCAACAGCAGCTCCAGGTGCTCCGGGCCGCTGGCGGGATCGACGGGCACGATCCGCTGGGCGACGAAGTGGAAGCGATTCTCGTCGAGGGCGTCCTGGATCCGGTGCACCCACCACATCATCGCGTGGCGCTCCGCCAGCCGGCTGTCGCCGGGCTTGTAGCGATAGACCTGGTCACGTCCCTGGTCCTTGGCCATGTAGCAGGCGGAGTCGACCGCCTTCAGCACGTCGGACACGGTCTCCATCCCGCCGTTGATCTCCACCAGGCCGATGCTGGCGCCCAGCTTGTAGGCCTTGCCCTTCCACCGGAATTCGTAGTCGCGGATCAGGTCGCGCAGGTTGTTGGCGATGCGCAGGGCGATGTCGTCGTTGCAGTGGCGGAGCAGCACGCCGAATTCGTCCCCTCCCAGACGGGCCAGGAAATCGGAGCGTCGCAGATGGGCCTGCAGCAAGCGGCTGATCTGTCGCAGCAGTTCGTCGCCGGCGCCGTGACCGCAGGTGTCGTTGATGGTCTTGAAACGGTCGAGATCGATGTAGCAGAGGGTGTCGCCATGTTCTCCGCGGCGGATCCGCTCGAGGGAGAGCTCGATCTCGTGTTCCATCGCCTTGCGGTTGTAGAGGCCGGTGAGCTGATCGTGACGGCGCTGGAACTCGAGACGCTGCTCGATCTTGCGCTGGCTGGAGAGATCGCGAAGGGTGAGGATGGCTCCCACCACCTTGCCGTCGCTGTCGTGGCGGGCCGAGATGGAGAGGTTGACGATGCGCCGCTGGCCGCTGTCCGGGAGGATCAGGAGACGGTCGCGCAGGCGCACCGGGATGTTGCTGGTGGTGGCTACCGCCACCGGGTCGAGGGGGGGGATGCTCCCCTCCTCGTTGGTGATGACCAGCAGGGCGTCGAGCGGTTCTCCCACCACCTCCGAGGTCTCCCTGGCGAGGAGTTCGATGGCGGGACGGTTGGCATAGTCGACGGTGTTGTCCGCATCCACCGAGATGACGCCGTCGGCGATGGCGTGGAGGGTGGTTTCGGCCAGCTCCCGCTGGCGAAAGAGGTCCTGCCGCATGCGGTCCTCCTTCAGCAGCAGCTCGAAGCGCTGGCGGTGGGCAACGTAGAAGAGGGCGAACAGCAGCACGCCACCCACCCCCTCGATCAGGGCGATGTGGAGGTTGTAGTCCTGCGGCAGGACGTTCTGGTCGAGGCACAGGCGCACATTCTGCCAGTTGCTCAGCAGGAAGCGCGATCCCGTGAGAGGGGGAAGCAGACTCTCTGTGGTGTTGAACGCCTTCCCGGAAATGCCGATCGGCGGTTCCGCCGGCATCTCCTCTCCATGGGACGGTATCACGAGAGAGATGCGGCTGAGCCTGCTGCGCACGCCGATGGTGGGCAGCAGGGAGCTGAAGAGCTGCCGGGGATGGACGATGACGGCGTAGATGGCGGCCAGGTGACGCCGTCGCCGGGTTACCGTGGCCGGAGGCTCCTTGCCCTTGTAGACGGCCTTGAAGAGGGCGACGCGCGGTTCGTCGCCGAACATGGAAAAGGGACGGGAGATCACCACCTCGTTGGTGGCGATGGCGTTGTCGATGGCGCTCGCGAATTCGGGGACGGTGGAGAGGTCGAGTCCGAGCCAGCGGGCATTTTCGGGCGTGAGGGGCTCGAAGAAGCGAATGGGCAGATAGCGATCCCGTTTCGCGACCGGTTCCAGTCTGCCCTCCCCGGCCGGGTCAAGGATGGTGAATCCGGGGTATCCCTCCTCCTCCATGCGACCCTCGAAGAGC
This sequence comes from Gammaproteobacteria bacterium, assembly GCA_027001815.1. Classification (GTDB taxonomy): domain Bacteria; phylum Pseudomonadota; class Gammaproteobacteria; order JALTLT01; family JALTLT01; genus JALTLT01. The sequence continues at coordinate 8,183 of JALTLT010000421.1, forward strand.
GCCCGCTCGGCGTCGGGGACCACCTGCAGGAAGGCGATCGATTCGGCGAAGCGGAAGCGGCGGTTGACGTCCTGGGCGAATGCGGCGATGTCGTCCGCCTGGAGCGAGAAGGAGACCTGGTGGAGGGCGGCGAGCACGGTGGCCGCGGAGCGCGCCTCCTCCAGCCGCTGTTCCATCAGCAGTGCCAGTTCGTTGAGCTGTTCGTTGAAGCGTGTACGGGTGGTCTCCATGCCGAGCTGCACCGTCACCACCACCAGGAGGAGGGTGATCAGCAGGACAGGCAGACCCACCCGCCAGGCGATGGCACGGCGGCGGGCGAGGCTGGCGAGGGCATCAGCTTCCCGGGGCATCGTCGATCTGTTTGGCCTTGTACAGCAGGTTCTCTGGCAACACGATACCACTGTGGCGGTAGAGGTCCATGTTGACGAACAGATCCCATCGCCGGTTGGGAATGATGGGGATCGAGGAGGGCGATTCGCCCTCGAGGATGCGCAGGGCGACCTTGGCCGCCCATTCGCCGTGCTCCTGAGGCACCTTGGTCATGCCGAAGACGGCGTAGGGCATCATCCAGTCGTGATTGGTGATCACCAGGGTGGAAACCGATTCGGCAACGGCCCTGCGAGCCCGCTCGGCATCCCAGCCCTTGATGCCGGAGAAGCTGCCGAGGATCAGCACGTCCGCCCCCTGCGCCTCCCGGTAGGCCGCGATCCACTCTTCGAGGGTCCCGACCAGGCGAGAGTCGAGCCGCACGCCGATGCGGCGGGTGGCCACCTCGAAACGTCCCAGGTTCTTGCGCTCCGTGAGGGTATCGGCTCCGAGGTAGATGAAACGCCGGTTGGCGGGGTCGAACTGGATCGCTTTGGAGAGGAGCTGTCCCACCGGCGCGATCTCCACCATGCCGGTGACGTTGGTGAAGGGGTAGCCGTACTCCTTGACCGACCAGTTGACACCACAGAAGACGAACGGGATCTCCCCGTCCTTGAACCAGGGGACGACCACGTATTTGGAGGCGTTGTCGTCGCAGGCGATCACCACATCCGGTTTCCACGTCAGGATCAGGTCGCGGATCTCACGCCCCTTCTGTTCCTTGAACGCCTTCTCCTTGTGGCGCTTGGTATCCATGTAGACCACCTTCAGCTCGCACTTTCCCTCCAGCAGGGGCAGTGCCCCCTCTTCCACCGCATCGGACCAGGCATAGCCGGGATGATAGGAGTTGATGAAGAGACAGCGGGCAGCCTGTGACGGCAGGCTGAAACCGAGAAGGGTCAGGGTCGCGAGCAGGGCCGCGAGGATGGATCCTGGGCGTGTCCGGGTTGCCATCATGAAATCCTTTGTCGAAGCGTCGTCGGGGTCGGAAAGGCGCCTTCCCCCCTTTCCCCTGACTGGAAGATCGCGGTTCAGGGGGAAGATCCGTCGATGCGGACCGTCGTGATTCCGAAGAGGGCCGGGGCCTCGCTTCTCCAAATATAGCGGCCCCTGGCCGACTTGCTTTAGCCCGGATATTGCCCCAAGGAGGCGCGAGTGATGGAGATTCCATCTTGAAATGATTGTGCTGGAGCCATAATCGGGGCAGTGGCCGGGGTACGGTTTGTGCCTATCCGGTTTCAGGCCGAATCTGGCTTCGCATGTTGGACGATCCTCCTTAACAGGCTGTTGAAAAACGCCGTTTTTCGGCAGCCTGTGCCGCGGTGCAGGGATGCACCGCCGTTTTCAATGAGGCCGGCAGCCTGTCGGACTTCGACCGGCCGTCGGGTTTTGGTGCTTTCCGCGGGGCCCCGAGAGGCGGGAAGGCCCTCCCGGGGGGCG
>JALTLT010000422.1 GCA_027001815.1 Gammaproteobacteria bacterium
TCCACCAGCAGCACGTTCTTGCCACGGAACTCCAGATCTATGGCGTTGAGCTTCTGGCGCACCGACTTCTTGCGCTGTTTCTGTCCCGGCATGATGAAGGTACGACCGATGTAGCGATTCTTGATGAACCCCTCCCGGTACTTCACCCCCAGCCGGTTGGCCAACTGCAGGGCGGCGGTGCGCGAGGTGTCGGGGATCGGGATCACCACGTCGATGTCGTGGCCCGGCCGCTCGCTCAGGATCTTCTCGGCGAGGCTCTCGCCCATGCGCAACCGCGCCTTGTAGACCGAGACGTTGTCGATGATCGAATCGGGCCGGGCGAGATAGACGAATTCGAAGAGGCATGGCGCCAGCTCCGCATTCTCGGCACACTGGCGGGTATGCAGCTCGCCATTCTCGCTGATGAAGACCGCCTCGCCGGGCCCCACGTCACGGATCAGTTCGTAACCGAGCACGTCGAGGGCGACACTCTCCGAAGCGATCATGTACTCAGGCCCGCCCGGCCCCTCGCGACGGCCGAACACCATCGGCCGGATGCCGTGGGGATCCCGGAAGCCCACCACCCCGTAACCGGTGATCAGCGCCACTACCGCGTAGGCGCCACGGCAGCGGCGATGGACCCCCGCCACCGCCTCGAAGATATCCTCGTGGGTGATGGCGTGCTTGCCGATGCGCTGCAGTTCGTGGGCGAAGACGTTGAGCAGGATCTCCGAATCGGAATCGGTGTTGATGTGGCGCAGATCCTCGCGGAAGAGGTCGCGCTTGAGCTGGGCCGCGTTGGTCAGGTTGCCGTTGTGGGCCAGGCAGATGCCGAACGGCGAATTGACATAGAAGGGTTGCGCCTCCGCCGAACTGGAACAGCCCGCGGTGGGATAGCGGACATGGCCGATTCCCACGTTGCCCTCCAGCCGCAGCATGTGGCGGGTGTGGAAGACGTCCCGCACCAGCCCGTTGTCCTTGCGCAGGAAGAGACGACGGTCCCGACAGGTCATGATGCCTGCGGCGTCCTGCCCGCGATGCTGGAGCACCGTCAGGGCATCATAGATGGCCTGGTTCACCGGATGGCGGGCCACTACTCCAACGATACCGCACATGGTCTCACCTCTTGGCCGCTCCCGCCTCGGCGGGACGGGTAAAGATCAGAACAACCGAAACCGCCTCTTGCCCGATCGTCGCTCAAGGGAAACGGAACTTCTTCGCCACATCGTCCGGCAGGAACTCCTGGAGGGAATGGGCGATCTCCTCGAAATGGACCACCAGGGAGGACTCCTTCCACCAGCTCTCCTGGGGAAGGGTGGTGAGTCCCGCCATCAGCACCAGCACCGCGACCAGCAGCACGCCGCGGGCGGCACCGAACACCATTCCCAGCAGCCGGTCGGTACCCGAGAGACCACTCTTCTGGATCAGCCCTCCCACCAGATAGTTCAGGATTCCACCCACCAGCAGGGTGACCGCGAAGAGGGCGACGAAGGCCACGGCGATGCGCCCGGTGGGCGAGTCGATCCAGGAGGCGAGCATGCCGTCGAGATTCTCCGAGTAGGAGAGCGCCACCCAGAAGGCGAGGATCCACGACCCCAGCGAGATGGCCTCCTGAATGAACCCCCGCATGAGGCTGATGAGGGCGGAGAGGGTGATGATGATCAGGAGGGTGAGATCGAGCCAGTTCATGGGTGGTGCGCTGCCTTGTCCAGGGTGTGCGGGAGAGGCGGAAGTGTAACAGAGAAAACGGCTCTCCGTCATCGCCGCGGCGGGCACGCCGTGCCCTCTCGTGGACCCGCCTGGAAGAGCATCCCGTCCCGCTCCAGTCTCTATTCACCGTGCGGCGCCACGTAGCCGTGCAGACCGGTGCGCCGGTTGATGGCGATCTTCGCCTCGCGGGCCTGGGAGAGGTCGAGGAACGGCCCGACCCGCACCCGGTAGAGGATGCGCTCGCCACTCAGGCGGTAGGGCTCGACGAAGGCCTCCAGCCCCTCCTTGCGCAGCCGGTCGCGCAGCTCGCGTGCCTTCTCCTGTTTCTCGAAACTGGCCACCTGGACCACCCAGGACTGCAGCACTCCCTTCGCCTCGGCGTCCCTCTTCGACGGCACCTGCTCCCCCTTCTCCGCAGGGACGGGAAACTCTTCACCGACGGGTGCCATCACCGCAGGTGCCGTCTCCGGGGCGGCTGGCGCCAGCAGGTGCTCCTCCCTCTCCGGCAGAGGCTCGATCGGCTCCTGGAGAAGACGGGCGGCCTCGCCGGCCGGTGAGGCCGGAGGAGGCGGCACTTCCGGGGGCGGCCGCAGACCGGAGCCGTCGAGCAGCCAGGGGATGACGATCACCGCCAGGGCAACCAGCACGGCAGCGCCGGTCAGCCGTTGTTTGAGAGAGACGTCCACGGGTCAGGAAAGCACGGTGAGTGGAGAAGGGTCCATTATAGGGCATCGCCCGCCGCGGCGCCCACACCGTGGCGCAGCGCCTCCCCCACGGTGACGAACGAGCCGAAGACCAGGATGCGATCACCCGGCCGGGCGGCCCGGGCCGCCTGCCGGCAGGCGTCGATCACCCCGCCGGCGGCCTCGATCCGATCCTCAGGGAGACCCGTCTCCACCAGTCGCTCCACCATGCGCGACGCGACCACCCCCCTCGGCTCGTCGCTGCCGGCACAGTACCAGTGGCTGACGAGGGGACGCAGCGGAGCGACCACCGCAGCCGCATCCTTGTCCTCCAGGAGAGTGACGACCGCCAGGGTATCCCCCTCGACCGGCTCCGTTTCCAGGGTACGGGCCAGGGCCTGCGCCGCCTGGCCGTTGTGGGCCACGTCCAGGAGCCACTCCACTGCGCCGTGCATCCGGCGCTGAAACCGGCCGGCGAGACGGACCGCCAGGCCGGCCTCCAGGGCGGCTCGCGGCAGCTCCAGGCCGGCGAGGCGGAGGGCCGCCAGGGCAGTGGCGGCATTGCGCAGCATATGATCGCCGGGTGCCGCCGGCAGCGGCAGCCCCGCCTCCGATTCCCCCTCCAGCCACCACTCCCATGTCTGCCCCCCTCCTCGACGCAGCCCGTAGCGACCGCCGAGACAGTAGAGATCGGCACCGACGAGGCGGGCCGCCTCCAGCAACCCGGCGGGCGGCTCGGGATCTCCGCACAGGGCGGGACGCCCCTGCCGGAAGATGCCCCCCTTCTCCCGCCCGATCGCGTCGCGGCTCTCCCCCAGCCAGGCGGTATGATCGATACCCACCGAGGTGACCACCGCCACATCGGGATCGACCACGTTGACCGCATCGAGCCGGCCACCCAGTCCCACCTCCAGCAGGGCCACCTCGACGCCGGCCCGACGGAAGAGATCGAGCGCCGCCAGGGTGCCGAATTCGAAGTAGGTGAGACTCTCCCCGCCGCGGGCGGAATCCACCCGGCCGAAGGCGTCGCACAGCGCCTCGTCGACCACCTCGATCCCCTCGATCCGGATCCTCTCGTTGTACCGCAACAGGTGGGGAGAGGTGTAGGCGCCGACCCGGCGACCGGCGGCGAGCAGTGCCGCCTCGAGAATCGCGACGGTACTCCCCTTGCCGTTGGTTCCCCCCACGGTGATCACCTTCGGTGCAGGCCGGCCTCCCCCCAGACGGCGCCACACCCGCCCCACCCGCTCCAGACCCAGATCGATGGTGGAGGGGTGCAGCCGCTCCTGCCAGGCGAGCCACTCGGTGAGAGAGCGTCGGGACGGAGGAGAGGAGAGCATCATGACGAGAGGCAACAAAGCGGCGCGCGGGCCGGCTCGCCTTCCAGATAGCCGGGAATGCCGGGGATCTCGCCGCTCCTGACGATCGCCTCCATGGCGCGCCGGTTGCCTTCACCCTTGTTGGGCTCGTAGTCGGTGCGGGACAGACGAGGGGTCATGCACCAGCAGCCGCCACAGGCCCCGCGGGCCCCGAACAGTTTCTCGAGGTCACCCCATCGATCGATGGTCAGTGGCGCCACGACCAGATCCGGCACGCTTCGCCTCCTCCTTCGAGGGCCCCGCCATCGGCTCAGGGACTGGGCTGGCGGGTGAGCATGGACAGCAGGGAGGCGATGCGGTCCCGCATGTCGCGACGGTCGACGATCATGTCGATGGCGCCATGCTCCAGCAAGAACTCGCTGCGCTGGAAGCCCTCGGGGAGGGTCTCACGCACCGTCTGCTCGATCACCCGCGGGCCGGCAAAGCCGATCAGGGCGTTGGGCTCCGCCACGTTGATGTCGCCGAGCATGGCGAGGCTGGCAGAGACCCCCCCCATGGTGGGATCGGTGAGCACCGAGACGAAGGGGATGCCTCGGCGGGAGAGGCGGTTGAGGGCGGCGCTGGTCTTGGCCATCTGCATCAGGGAGAGCAGCGCCTCCTGCATGCGCGCTCCGCCGGAGGCGGAGAAACAGACCAGGGGAACGCCCTTGTCGAGACAGACGTTGACGGCGCGGACGAACTTCTCCCCCACCACCGATCCCATGGACCCGCCCATGAAGCCGAACTCGAAGGCGCAGGCGACCAGGGGCCGCCCCTTGAGCCGCCCCTCCATGGCGAGCAGTGCATCCTTCTCGCCGGTCTTCTTCTGGGCCTGGACGAGACGATCCTTGTACTTCTTGCTGTCGCGGAACTTGAGGGTGTCCACGGGCTCCAGCTCGGCCCCGATCTCCTCTCTCGGCGACTCGTCCAGGAACTGCTCCAACCGCCGACGGGCGCCGATGCGCATGTGGTGATCGCACTTGGGACAGACGTCGAGGTTGCGTTCCAGCTCCGAACGGTAGAGGATGGCGCCACAGGCGTCGCACTTGGTCCACAACCCCTCGGGGACGGTGCGCTTGCCGCCACCGCCCTCGGTACGGATGCGCGACGGCATCAGTTTCTTGAACCAGGTCATCTGGGAATCCGCTATATGGTCGTTGTTGTCTGGACAGGCGCGCCGCGGGCGGCCGTCAGGCGCCGTCCAGCGCCCCTCTCATCTCCCCCAGCAGGGAAGTGATCGCCGGCACGATGGCGTCGCGCCGCTCGAGATTCTCCGCGATCCTGCGCACCAGCGCGCTGCCCACCACCACCGCATCGGCCACCTCGCCGACCCGGGCGGCGCTCTCCGCATCCTTGATGCCGAATCCGACCCCGATGGGGAGATCGGTATGGCGACGGATGGCGGCCACCTTTTCGGCCACCTCGGAGACATCCAGATTGGCGGCGCCGGTCACCCCTCTGAGGGAAACATAGTAGACGAAACCACTGGCCGCCGCACAGATCTTCTCCATGCGCGCCTCGGTGGTGGTGGGCGCCATCAGGAAGACCAGGTCGAGGCCGCGCTCGCGCAGCCTCGGCAGCAGGCCGTCCGCCTCCTCCGGTGGCAGGTCGACGATCAGGGCACCATCCACCCCCGCCGCCGCGGCCTCGGCCGCGAAGCAGTCGTAGCCCATCACCTCGATGGGATTGAGATAGCCCATCAGCACCACCGGCGTCCGGTCGTCGCGAGTCCGGAACAGGCGCACCATCTCCAGTACCCGCCGCAGGTTGACGTGGTGAGCGAGCGCCCGCTCGCTGGCCGCCTGGATCACCGGTCCGTCGGCCATGGGGTCGGAGAAGGGAACCCCCAGCTCGATCAGGTCGGCACCCGCCTCGACCATCGCGTGCATCAGCGGAACGGTCAGATCGGGGTCGGGATCGCCCGCGGTGACGTAGGGGATCAGGGCGGTGCGCCCACTCTCCCGCAACTCCTGGAACTTGGCTTCGATACGGCTCATGACACTCCCGTTGCGGCGCCCCGCCGGGGCGCCGCCTTCGATTTCAGAACTGGATGCCCTCGCGGGCGGCGACGGTGTGGATGTCCTTGTCCCCCCGTCCGGAGAGATTGACCAGCAGGATCTGATCCGCAGGGAGGGTGGGAGCCAGCCGTCGGGCGAAGGCCAGCGCATGGCTCGACTCCAGGGCCGGCATGATCCCCTCGGTCCGGGTGAGATCGTGGAACGCCGCCAGCGCCTCCTCGTCGGTGACCGACTCGTAGCGGGCCCGACCGATCTCCTTCAGCCAGGCGTGCTCGGGGCCGACCCCGGGGTAGTCGAGACCGGCGGAGATGGAGTGGGTCTCGATGATCTGCCCGTCTTCGTCCTCCATCAGATAGGTGCGGTTGCCGTGCAGCACACCGGGCCGGCCGGCGCACAGGGGGGCCGCATGACGCCCCGTCTCGAGGCCGTCGCCGGCCGCCTCCACGCCGTAGATACCCACCTGCTCGTCGTCCAGGAAGGGGTAGAAGAGGCCCATGGCGTTGGAACCGCCGCCGACGCAGGCGATCAGGGCGTCGGGCAGGCGTCCCGCCTGCTCCTGCATCTGCGCCTTCGCCTCCCGGCCGATGATCGCCTGGAAGTCGCGCACCATGGCCGGATAGGGGTGGGGCCCCGCCACGGTGCCGATGATGTAGAAGGTGGAGTCGACGTTGGTGACCCAGTCGCGCATCGCCTCGTTGAGGGCGTCCTTGAGGGTCCGCGAGCCGGAGGTGACCGGCACCACCTCGGCGCCCAGCAGGCGCATGCGGTAGACATTGATGGCCTGGCGGCGGATATCCTCCTCGCCCATGTAGACCACGCACTCCATGCCCAGGCGCGCCGCCACGGTGGCGGTGGCCACCCCGTGCTGGCCGGCGCCGGTCTCGGCGATCACCCGGCGCTTGCCCATGCGGCGGGCGAGCAGGGCCTGGCCGACCGTGTTGTTGATCTTGTGCGCCCCGGTGTGGTTGAGATCCTCCCGCTTGAGCCAGATCCGGGCACCGCCCAGCTGGCGGCTCCAGCGCTCGGCGAAGTAGAGGGGCGAGGGACGGCCGACGAAATGGGCGAGGTCGCGGTCGAACTCCGCCTGGAAGGCGGGATCCTCGCGAGCCGCCTCCCAGGCGGCGATCAGCTCCTCGAGGGGCTCCATCAGCGTCTCGGAGACGAACATGCCGCCGAACTCGCCGAAATGGCCCCGCTCGTCGGGCATCGCGCCGGCCAGCGGCCGTACGGGATCAGTCATCGAAAATCACCTCTTGCTCTGCTCAGGGTCGCCGGGGCGGGGGGAGGTCAGTCCGTGGCGGCCCGGATGAACTCCCGGACCCGGACCGGATCCTTCACCCCTTTCGCCTGTTCCACGCCGCTGCTCACGTCGACGCCCCATGGACGCACCCGTTCCACCGCCTCGGCCACGTTTTCCGGTCTCAGCCCGCCGGCCAGGATCAGCGGCTGGTTGATCCCGGGAGGGATGCGATCCCACTGGAAGGTCCGGCCGGTCCCGCCGGGGACATCGGGTTGCCAGGTATCCAGGAGGATGCCGCTGCTCCCCCGGTAGGAGCGCGCCAGTGCCGCCACATCCACCTCCGGTTTCATGGCCAGCGCCTTGATCCAGCGGCGGCCGAAGGAGGCGCAGTACTCCGGCGACTCCTCCCCGTGAAACTGCAGCAGGTCCACCGGGACCCGTTCCAGCACGGCCCGCACCTGCTCCGGCTCCGCATTCACGAACAGCGCCACGGCGGTGACGAAGGGTGGCAGCACCTCGAGGATGCGCCGCCCCTGCTCCGGTTCCACGGCGCGAGGGCTGGGTGGATAAAAGACCAGACCGATGGCGTCGGCACCCTCCATGGCCGCCAGCAGGCCATCTTCGGGTCGGGTAATGCCACAGATTTTAACACGAATACGCACCACGACTCCCGCAACGTCGCTGAAACAGAAGGGATCTGGCAGGATGTTGAAAAAGGCCGTCCTGGCCTTTTTCGACGCCGGAAGCCGAAAATGCGATCTCCGGCTTCCTCACGTTTTCAATGACCTGGCAGCCTGTCGGACTTTGATCGGCCGTCAGGTTCTGGTGCATTCCGCGGGGCGGAGCCAACTCCAGGTAAATGCCCGACACTCTGCCAACCTCGTCCAAACCCGGGAAGGGTACCAGAAACCGGGGGGAAATGGCGAAGAGGTGAGCCTTGCGGCAGATCAGAAGTTGTCACCCACGTCGAAGAGCGGGGGACGCGGCACGGGGGGGAGGCGGAAGCGGTCCGGATAGGTGACCGAGACCAGGTAGAGCCCGGCCGCCGGCGCGGTGATGCCCGCGGCGGTACGATCCCGCAACTCGAGCAGCTCCGCGGTCCAGCTCTCCGGCCGCTCTCCGCGGCCGATCTCCATCAGCACGCCTGCAATGTTGCGCACCATGTGATGGAGAAAGGCGTTGGCCTCGATATCGATGTGGACGAATCGTCCCTGCCGGCTCACCTCCAGATGGTGGATGCGGCGCACCGCATGACGTGCCTGGCAGCCGGCCGCCCGATAGGCACTGAAGTCGTGCTCCCCCACCAGATGGCGGGCCGCCCGCCGCATCCTCTCCACCTCCAGAGGCCAGCGGTGCCAGGCCACCCGGTTTCGGAGCAGAGCGGGTCGGTTGGGGCGCAGATCGATCACGTAGCGATAGGTCCGCGCGGTGGCGGAAAAGCGGGCGTGGAAGGTCTCGTCCACCTCTCTCACCCAGGTGATGGCGATATCGTCGGGCAGACGGCTGTTGCCTCCCAGCAGCCAGGCCCGAGCCTCCCTGCGCGCCCGGGTATCGAAGTGGACCACCTGCCCCAGCGCATGGACGCCGCGGTCGGTGCGACCGGCGCATTGAAGCCGAAGCGGCTCGTCGGCGATGCCGGAGAGCGCCCGCATCAGTTCCCCCTGCACGGAACGCACTCCCGGCTGCGCCTGCCAGCCGTGGAAGCGACTGCCGTCGTATTCGATGCCGAGGGCGATACGGGTCACGGCCAGGGCCACCACAACAGTCCCCCCACGGCGAGGGGCAGGAGCCAGTGGAGGGGGGCGGGCGGGGAAACGTCCACTGGGCGGCTGGCAGCTTCTGCCCCCTCTCCCCGTTCCGCCCGTTTCAGGACCTCCCTCACCATCCGGCCGGCCACCGAGCTCACCCGTCGCAGCCCCTCCTCCGGCGCCTCGCGCAGGGCGGAGAGCGGATCGATCTTCGGTACCAGATCCAGTACCAGGGAGAGTCGGAGGGAGAGGCGGCGCACCGGGACACCCACGAGCCGCAGGGGAGCCAGCAGCCAGACCAGCCCCGCCACCAGCCCTTCACGGCCGCTGAGCTGGATGAGGAGCTGGGAGGCGACCACCATCACCAGCAGCACCGCCACTCTCAGCCATCCCAGTCCAACCCCCTCCAGGGTGGGGGACCAGGCTCCGAGGGAGGGAATCAGCAGGCGCCCCGGCGTGAACCAGAAGTAGAGCACCAGCAGCGAGAGCCACAACCAGCGCATGCGGATCACCAGACGGGCGATGGTGGCCCAGTGCGGCGGGAAAAAGAGGAGGAGCGGGAGGGTCATCGCCCAGGCGAGGGCCACCGTCGTCCACCCGCCATGGGCCACACCGAGGGCGAAGAGCAGAAAGGTGAGAATGGCGAGACCGGGATGGATCGCTTTCATGTTCCGCAACGGACGCGCCCCCGACAGGCGGGGGCGGCGCACCGGTGATGGGGTCAGTACGGAGGGGGGAGGCTCAAATCTTCTCCAGCAGCATCCGGGCATCCTGCTTCTGGTCGTCGTCACCCTCCTCCAGGACCTCCTCCAGGATGGCGCGCGCACCCTCCGGATCCCCCATGTCCATATAGGCGCGGGCGAGATCGAGCTTGGTGCTCACCTCGTCCACCGCCTCGAACAGTGCGGTCTCGGCGTCGGCGGGGAATTCCCTCTCCTCCTCGTCGAGATCGAAGGAGAACGCCTCTTCATCCTCCCCAGGCGAGGCCTCCGCGTCGGGGTGCAGCCCTTCGAGGTCGAGATCTCCCATGGAGAGCATGCGCGTCTCTTCGGAATCTCCGCCCTCTTGCGCCGCCTCCCCCTCCTCCTGCTCACCCTCGAGGTCGGGGAGCTCATCGAGGGAGAGCTCCTCCGAGAAGGTGAACTCTTCGGAGAGATCGAGATCCTCGCTCGGAGAGAACTCCGTGGGCTCCTCCAGGCGGGTCAGTTCCACCGTGACATCGGCCTCCGCG
>JALTLT010000423.1 GCA_027001815.1 Gammaproteobacteria bacterium
GTCTGGAGCCCTTGGGTCTTGAGCATCACGATCATCCTCCAATGATCCCAAAACCCGCCCCCTTCAGGCTCACTTCTCGCTGGAATCACGCCCGCCCTTCAGGCTCATTTGTCATTGGAAGAGGCTCCCCCTTGTAAAGCGGGCGTGATGCGGGTAGAATTCCGCCTCTTTCGACCGTCTGGGGTCGGCACGAAACCCATTTTGCGGAGCAACGAGCAATGTCCAGAGTATGTCAGGTAACCGGGAAGCGCCCCATCACCGGGAACAACGTCTCCCATGCCAACAACAAGACTCGCCGTCGTTTTCTGCCCAACCTGCATACCCACCGTTTCTGGGTGGAGAGCGAGCAGCGCTGGGTCCGTCTGCGGGTCTCCTCCAAGGGGATGCGGATCATCGACAAGCTGGGCATCGAGACGGTTCTCGAGCAGATGCGCGCCCGTGGCGAAAAAGTGTAAGGGGGCCTGAACCATGCGTGACAAGATCAAGCTCGTCTCCAGTGCCGGTACCGGCCACTACTACACCACCACCAAGAACAAACGGACCACGCCCGACAAGCTGGAGATGAAGAAGTACGACCCGGTGGTGCGCAAGCACGTCCTCTACAAGGAGGCGAAGATCAAGTAACCGCGATCCACTTCCCGTGTCGTGGAAAAGGGGCCCTTCGGGCCCCTTTTCCATTTGTTGCCCCGGCAACGATGGATACCGCCGGACAGATGGCCCCTCAGAGGTTCTCGAGGGCCTCGTTGAGGGCCTGCTCCACCACCTGCCGCGCCTGCAGGTAGTGCACGGTCTGCACCCCGTCGTCGGCGGCATTGGAGACCTCGATGTCGGTGATGTGGATGGGATAGCGCTCGCCGGCACTGCGCAGGGCGAGCAGATGGGCGGCGACCCGGGCGTAGAGACGACTTCCGAACTCGAGGGAGGAGAACTCCCGCCCTCCGCAGTAGATGGTGAAGTCGGCCAGATCCCCCCCCTGCCACTCGCCGATCACCTCCACCGGCAGGTGCCGTTCCAGCGCCGCACCCGCCGGCCGCTCCAGATGCTCGCAGAGATAGTTGCCGTTTCTGGCCCGATGGAGCCGGTAGACCTCCACGTCGGGAGCCGGTCCCTCCCCGGCGGTCATGCGCGCCAGCCTCAGCCGCTCCACCACCCGCTCCAGGAACAGCCGATACTGGGAGAGGAGGCGTTCCAGACGCTGAAAGGGGCGCCGTTCGGCGAACAGCGAACCCCGCTCGTCGAAGACCCAGATCTGTGCCTCGCGCCCCTTTTCGAGGAAGAAGAGCTGCACCACTCCCGGGCGGTTGCGGGCGGTGGCCACCGCCAGGGGCCGGAATTCGGTCAGCCACGGATCGAGCACCAGGGGAGAGAAGCGGGGCCGCGCCTCACCCAGCACCCGGCCGAGCACCGCATCCCCACCCACCCTGCGATGACGGATGGTGCCGTTTTCGTTCTCCAGCAGGTAGTAGGCATGGCCCAGGCGCAGCAGATAGCGGCTGGCGCCGTTGCCGGAGCGACCATAGAAGACACGGACCAGGTCGCGGCACAGCTCCCACACCCTCCGCGCGATGGTCGCGCCGCGGGTGGTGGAGTAACTGTAGACGGCCAGCTCCGGCGGCGCCCCCTCCCCCTCCAGCGGAGCCCAGGCCAGGTAGTCGCAGAGACACTCCAGCACCGCCTCTTCACCCTCGTAGTGGAAGGTGAGTACCTCCCGCCAGGTGGTCACCATCACCAGGTCACAGCTCAGCACCAGGTTCTTCCAGACCCCCCCGTAGCAGAGGGCATCGGCCCGGTCGCTGGTGAGATAGAGCCCCCTGCGGGTATGGCTGGCCAGCGGATCGACCCCCAGGTTGACGTAGAGCACCGCGGAGTGGACACGGGCGGGACGCTGCAGCTTCTGCAGATCGCTGGAGGGGACCGCATGGTGGGGAAAATGGGCCGCCAGGCTGTCGAGCATGGCGAACAGCTCCCGGGGCTGGAGCTGTTCGCCGCCACTGCGCAGGGTGACCAGGGTCATGGGTCCCACCAGCCGGTTGAAGTGACACCAGGCCGCCAGCTCCAGCAGGTTCCGGCCGCGGCGGAGCGGTGGTGTATCGAGGGAGTCGGGACGGAGATCCTCCCGATAGAGCAGCCAGCGGTCGCCCCCCTCCACCTCCTCGTGGATGAAGTGGAGCTGCCGCTCGGTCAGATCGGTGGAGATGCCGGGGTTGATGATCTCCACCTTGCCCGGCTTGCGCTCGAAGGCGGAGTAGAGGCGCCGGCCGAGCATGTTGAGATCGGTGGCGTTGATGCGGAAGTCACGGCCGTGACGACGGGCGAAATCGGAGAGGAACCGGTAGGACTTCTGCAGCGCCGCCGAGATCACACGTACCTCCTCCAGCACCCGGTGGATCTTCCAGGTGGAGCGTGCGTCCAGCAACAGTAGATGGTCCTGCTGCCATCCCCAGTGGCGGGCCATCGACGCCATCACCCGCAGGCGGGGGTCGTCGTCTCCCTCCCGCCGGAGACTCAGAGGCCGCTTCACCTTGAAATAGAAGCAGCGGCGG
>JALTLT010000424.1 GCA_027001815.1 Gammaproteobacteria bacterium
GAGATGCTTGATTCCCCAACGATACTCGGGACGGGTGTTACGGAAGACCTGTTCCAGGAGAATGATACCCGCCAGGGAGGAGAGAACCAGCAGCAGATGGGCGACGAAGGGCCCTGCCAGCAGTCCCGCGCCGAGCAGCGAGGGCAGAGCCACGAGAGGGGCGGCCACCTTTGCCCAGGCAGGGAACTTGCGCCCTCCACCCCCGCCCCGATGACGGAGCAGTCGAAGAAAGAAGACGATCCAGGCCCCGTCCCGCAGCACCTCCAGCACCAGCATCGCCCCCCGGCCCGGGACCAGCGGAACGAATGCCTGAACGGCGGCCCACAACACGCTCAGCCAGACGGCACCGAGCAGGAGAGCGCCCTGCAACCGCCCCCGCCAGCTCGTCAGCAGGAGGACGCCCAGCAGCAGGTAGGCGACGGCAGCCGAAAGGTAACTGACCTCAGCGGGCGTCATGGCGATCCTGCCTGCCGCGGAGGGGGGTCACCCGCTTCCGCCCTCCGCCCGGGGAATCGACGAGGCGAAGGAGGCCGGCGGGCCAACGCTGCCATACGGTACGGAAAAGTGGGACTGCACCATTGGACTCCATAGCCGTTCCACCCTACACATCTTCGTCCGTTCCGTCACCCTCCGTCCACGGTGAATAATTCACCAGCAAGAGGTGCAGAATGTGGGCAGGGAAAGGGGAATTCCGCCACCCCTCGCCTCCCCTTGCCCCGGCGGGGGTGATATACTCCCTTCCTGATCCGCCGGCTTGCGCTTTTCCTGGCAGGGCGATCTCATGGAACCGTTCCATGCCGGGTTCGAGAAGTGGAAAGGGCTTTCGCCCACCCCTCTCCTCCGATGCCGATTCGCTGGTTCCGGACTCGTCGACGCCGTCCCTGACCTGCGAACCAGCATACCAGAGAACAAGAACCAGCCATGTCTGAACCCTCCATTCTGATCACGGGCGGTGCCGGCTACATCGGCAGCCACGTCCTCAAGCAGCTTGCCGGCCGCGGCGAACGGGTCGTGGTGCTGGACAACCTCGGTACCGGCTTCAGGGAGGCGGTGATCCACGGCCAACTGGTGGTGGGCGATACGGGCGATGCGGGCCTGGTGGCCGAACTCCTCGACCGCCACAACGTCGAGACGGTGATGCACTTCGCCGCCCACACCATCGTTCCGGAATCGGTCAGGGACCCGCTGAAATACTACGCCAACAACACCTGCAGCACCCGGACGCTGCTGGAACAGTGCCGGCGGGCAGGGGTCCGCCACTTCATCTTCTCCTCGACCGCCGCCGTCTACGGTATCCCCGAGTCGGGCGAGGCGGATGAGGAGACCCCCACTTCTCCCATCAACCCCTACGGCACCTCCAAGCTGATGAGCGAATGGATGCTGCGCGACCTGGCGGCCGCCAGCGACATGACCTATGTGGCGCTGCGCTACTTCAACGTCGCCGGCTCCGACCCGGAGGGCGAGGTGGGTCAACGCACCCCCAACGCCACGCTGCTGATCAAGGTAGCGGCCGAGGCGGCCCTCGGCAAGCGCCCGAGGATCGCCATCTTCGGGACCGACTACCCCACGGCGGATGGCACCGGCGTGCGCGACTACATCCACGTCAGCGATCTCGCCGATGCCCATCTGAAGGCGCTCGACTACCTGCGTGGCGGCGGAGCCTCGCAGGTGCTCAACTGCGGCTACGGCCACGGCTACAGCGTACGCGAGGTGCTGGATACGGTGGAGAGGGTCCACGGAGCCCCGCTGCCGATCGTGGAGGAGGCGCGCAGGGCGGGAGATCCGCCGCTCCTCATCGCGCGCGCCGAGCGGATTCGCTCCGTACTGGGGTGGGAACCACGCCATGACGACCTGGAGTTCATCGTGCGCACGGCCCTCGAATGGGAGAAGAAACTGACCACGGAATGAGTCTCCTCCCGGCTGTATCCTGCCGGCACGGGGAAGGAGGGAGGAGAGACATCCGCCTTGACAGGCTGTTGAAAAACACCGTTTTTCGGCAGCCTGTGCCGCGGTGCACGGATGTACCGCCGTTTTCGATGACGCCAGGTCATTGAAAACGCGAGGAATCCGGAAACCGCGTTTTCGGCTTCCGGTGTCGGAAAAGGCCAGGATGGCCATTTTCGACATCCTGTCAAGGGGGGAGGGGATCGCCCCGCCTTCCGGTCAACGACGACTACAGGAGTCTGGAGACGATGACGGATCTATCCGACGTCCGGCTGGCGGTGATCGGCCTCGGCTACGTGGGGCTGCCGCTGGCAGTGGAATTCGGCAAGAAACTGGAGACCCGGGGCTTCGACATCGATCGGGACCGGATCGAGGAACTGAACCGTGGAGTCGATTCCACCCTGGAGGTGGAGCCGGAGGAGCTGAAGGACGCCACCCGGCTCACCTTCACCGACGACCTCGAGCGGATCGCCGACTGCAACGTCTATGTCGTCACCGTCCCCACCCCCATCGACCGGCACAAGCGGCCGGATCTCACGCCGCTGGAGTCCGCCAGCCGGGCCCTGGGGAAGATCCTCAAGAAAGGGGAC
>JALTLT010000425.1 GCA_027001815.1 Gammaproteobacteria bacterium
CCGGAACATCCAGCAACAGCGGAATGGTCACCGTCCCCCCTCTGCTCGACAGGGTCGCGAGAAGATCGATGTGATCTCCGGGACGGAGCATCCCCGAAACCGATGAGACGAGATCGACCTGAAAGGTGATGGCGCGTTTGCCGCTCTCGATGAGGGTGGAGAGCCCCCCGCCGGTGCCCTGTGAAAGGAGGCTGCGCAACAGGGGATCCCCGCCTCCCATCGGGGCCACCACCTGTTTGCCCACCACCTCGTCCACCTCCCGGGGAAGCACAGCCGTGGCGGGGACGAAATCCCGAGGCACCTCCCGGACGGCGAGGTTGTCATAGCCGATCACGTCGCCCACGTTGAGATCCCTCCTCGGGACGACCACCTCGAGAGGCTCGTATCGGGACTCGAGTTCGCTCTCCATCTGGCGGACCCGATCAGTGATGTAGCTGTTGGTGAAATAGGCGGCCGCGCTTCCCGAACCGAGCGCGGCAACCACCAGGAGTAGCGTTCCCTTTTCGAATGCCACGATCTCCCCCAATGCCCCTGGATGATCAATTCACGAATGGTTGTTGTCGTTTGTCCCCGGCGACCATCGAAAGGCGCTTTCCCGATGATCTTCCTGCGACGCGGAAATGCGTCGCCTTTCCTGTCGGTCCGTTCCCCGGATGTGGGCACATCCGGATCGTCCCTCTTCCACCTCGGCCGGCGACGCGGTCAGAAGGGCAGCGAGATCGCCCACTGGTACCGCTCCTGGTGCACCCCCAGATCACCGGTAACCTGTTCGAGGATCGCCCAGACCACCGCGAAGGCGAGAACCACAGCGAGATACTCCACCAGAACCCCACCCTTCGGTCGTTTCATGTCACTGCTCCTTGATCCAGTTGACGATGAGCTGCGTACCCTTCCCCGCCTCACCGTCAGCGAGCATCACCCGCACCAGCTCGCCACCCCGCTGGAAATCCATGACCGAGGCATGGCCCGGGGCTCCATTCGTCTCCGAGGTGAGCACCCAGCCGCCACCGGCCAGTCGTGACCGATACCATGCCGATACGGCCGACTCCGATCGCAGTGCGTCGTTGACGATCAACGTCTCCGCTATCCGCGGGCCGTCGAACGACTCGACGACGCTCAGTACCCGGGCCCCGGGGGGCACGGGAAAGCGGGTTTCCATCTTCGGTTGTCTTCCGACTTCCGAGACGACCAGCCGCCCCTCCGCGTGGCGTATGCCATCTCGGACCTGAACGGAGAAATAGTGACTCCGCGTACCGTACCCGATCACGCGATAGCCATCTTCCGTGTGGCTCTTCACCGTGACGCCCACCCCCTTCCAGCGTCTGTCGTAGAACTGGATCACCTCCTCCGCCCGCCCCCGATAGGTGAACCTTCGGATACTCATGGGCAGGCCGTTGTGTCGAATCGATCGTGCGATCCAGACCGTCTTCATTGCCGGCATCGGTTCGATCTCCGGCAACGGCCGCGGAACGATGTCGCCCCCGGTCGCTGAAGAGCCACTACTGCCCAGCAGAAACACGAGACCCGACAGAAACCACTTCCACCACCGGTTTGCCGAAGCGAGAGGAGGCATGCGCCAGTCACCGCCGATAGACAGGCAACAACACGCTCGCGTCCGCGGCCAGGGGTACCGGATCGGCGTTTCGCACCTCGCCATAGAGGAATTCGTTGGTGCCGAGAGCGAAGAAACCGAAGAAGCCGGAGATCGGTGACGACACGCACTCGACGAGATCGTTGAGCACCAGTCTGCCGATCCGGTCGTCGAACATGGGCTCGTCCGGCGCCGACCACACGTTGGAGAGCACCCCTCCCGCCGTACGCATGGTGACCGATTCGAACTCACCACTCTGCAGCTTCATCTCGAGAGGGACTTCGAGGGAGACCTTCGCGTAGCTCTGCTGCGAGAGATTGAGTCCGTTTCGGAAATCGATGGGATTGAGACTGCAGCCGGAGTCCCCCGGAAGAAGTCCGATCAGATCATCCAGCGCCTCTCCGATGTCGCCCAGGAAGTCTCCGATGAAGGGGACACCGTCCGCGGCGATCTGGTCCACCAGCAGATTGCCGACCGGGGTATCGGTGATCGATCCGGCCGTGGTCACGCGGTAGTTCTGCTCTTCCCCCTCCTCGTCGGGGGCGGTGACCTGTCGCGTCAGTGCGCCCCGCTTGTGATCGTTCCACAGTGGTGTCTCACTCGGCTGGGCAATCTCCCAGACCGGCGCGAGGGGATGGCCGAAGATCCGGCGGTCGACCTCCTTCTGCAGGAGGGCATCCGGCTTGACTGCCTCGCGATCCCCGTTCTTCCATACGCCCGCCTCCGGTGACCAGACGGTGCGTTCCCATACCGCGTAACGCGTAGCCTCCTGGGCCCGGTACTTGATATCCCCATACCCGGCGAGAAGGGGAATGGCGAGAAACAGGGGTACCAGGATCGCACAGAGGATCAGGAATTCCGTCAGCGCCTGGCCACGCGAGCCTTGTGTGACTTGATCGATCATGGGAGTTCCATCTCCGTACCCGTTCCCCGAACCATGTG
>JALTLT010000426.1 GCA_027001815.1 Gammaproteobacteria bacterium
CCGTGGATCATGGTGAAGAGGTTGTAGGGCCACTCCGGGAGCCGGCGTGGCCGACGGTAACAGAGGGTGACGAACGGGAAACCACCGATGCAATGGCCGAGCTGCGAGACCCGCTCCTCGTCGATGTCCCAGACCACCATGGCGTTCGCCCGGTAGCCCAGCTCACGGTGCCGCACGACGACGCCGAGGCGCTTGATGTAGCCCTCTTCCAGGAGGCGCCGAAGACGCCGGATCACCTCCTCCTCGGACAGCCCCGCCCGGCGACCCACTTCCCGGTAGGGCCTGGGCACGAGGGGGAGTCCGCCCTCGATGGCTGCCACCAGACGGCGATCTTCGAGATCGAGATTGTCGGCTGTACGTGCTCTCATGTCCATTGCAGCTCGAACCCCAGGTCGATGTGGAAATCCTCCAGCATGGGGAGATAGAGTACCGGCAGGCCGGTCCGTCGCTCGATCTCACCCAGTACCCGTCGAAGGTGCTCCTCGTCGGCGGCGGTGGCCACGAACCAGAGGTTGAAGCGGTGTTCCCGCTGGTAGTTGTGGTTGACTTCCGGGTAACCGCTGACCACGCCTGCCACCTCTTCGAGCCGCTCCTCCGGGACCGCCATGGCGGCGAGGGTCGAGGCGCCCACGGTGGCCGGCCGGAAGACCGCTCCCACCCGGCTCACGAATCCCTCGTTCTGCAGTCTGCGCAGGAGGTCGATCACCTCCTGTTCGCTCACTCCGAGCCGCTCTGCCATGATCTGGAAGGGGCGAGGTTCCAGGGGCAGGCCGTGCTGAAAATCGTTGAGCAGATGACGCTCGATCCAGCCCAGTTCTGCGGGGCTCATGCTCGTCTCGCGGTGACTCATGTCGCTCCTTCCCTGCATGCGGGTCACAGTCCCGTCCGATGGGCGCGACTGGTGAAGAAGATGCCGCTTGGCTTCTCTGCCGGCAGCACCGCCTGGCGTTCGAAAGTACCGGTGTGGTAGATGCTCACCGTTCCGCTGTCACGGGCCGAGATCCAGACCGCCTCGCCGCGGGGGGTGAACTCCATGTGCAGGACCGCCTTGCCGGGTTTGAGGGTCTCGATCACCTCCAGACTCTCGGTGTCGATCACCTGCACCGTGTCGTTGTCCGGGAAGGCGAAATTGACCCATACATGGCGGCCGTCGGGGCGGGCCATGACGAATACCGGCTGGCCGTGGACAGGGATCGCACCGACCCGTGTCCAGCTCTCGGTATCCACCACCAGTACCTTGTGACGGCCCACCTCCGGCAGGAAGGCGTAGCGGCCGGCGATCGCCCACCCCTCCAGGTGGGGCATCTTGTAGACCGGCATCTTGCGTTCGCCGCGACCGTAGTCCTGGAGGATGCGGCGCACCCCCCGTTGCGGATTCCACAGGTCGAGCAGGGCGAGGCCGTCCTCGCCGAACAGGCCGGCGATGTAGTAGCGGCCGTCGGGGGTGAGGAGGGCGTCGTAGGGCTGCCGGCCGATACCGGTGTAACGGGTGATGGCCGGTCTGTCTCCCTTGCTGAAGTCGGCGACCCAGATCTCGCCGGCGTCGTAGAGACTGAAGACGAAGCGCATGCAGGGGGCGTCGACCAGCCCCACCACCTTGGACCGGTGGCCGTTGGCGCCGAGCGCCGGGATGTCGGCCACCAGCTCCAGGGTCTCGGCATCGAACACCTTGACGCCGCCCGGCGTGTAGTTGGAGACCGCTACCAGCCGACCGTCCTGGGAGATGGCGCCGCCGATGGAGTTGCCGGACTGGATGATGCGCCGCTCGATCCGTCCGACGAGGATGTCCACCTTGGTCAGACCGCCGTCGCGGCCGAAGACGTAGGCGTAGCGCTCGTCCCGCGAGAAGACCACCGAGGCGTGGGAGAGATCGCCGAGCCCCTCCACCCGCGTCAGCCGGGTGCGGCCGGTGGTCTCCACCACCTGCAGGGTGCCGGAGGCGCGTTCGATCACCACCCCCAGGTCACCGGTCCCGCGCAGCGGCTGGCCCGCGCAGGCGGCCAGCAGCGGCGAGAGCAGCAGGATCAGAAGGAGGCGACTTTCCATCACCTCTCCCCCCCGCGGCGCAGCCGCTGCACCAGCCACCGGACCTCCTCCGGGGTGAGCAGCTTTCCCCATGGAGGCATGGGCGTGCCCTCACGGCCATGGAGGATGGTGTTGAAGAGCAGCTCGTCCGGTTTCCCCTTAAGCGCCTGGGGGGTGAGGGCCGGTCCCAGCCCCCCTTTCAGGGTCATTCCGTGGCAGGAACCGCAGTCCTGGAGGAGGAGATTGTCGAGCTCGTGGCGCCGCTGGGCAGAGAGCTCCGCGCTGGCCAGCGGAGCGCCGACGAGCAGCATGAGGAACAGACCGGCGAGCAGCCGCTCAGGCCCGTGCCGCTTCATCGTCCTGCTCCCCTGAGACCGCGGGGGCGAACCAGTCCAGTCGGTTCGCCAGGGTCACCACCTCCCCGATGACGAACAGCACCGGTGCCTGCAGGCCCGCTTCCCGCACCCGGGCGGGGAGCCTCGCCAGTTCGGAGATCAGTCG
>JALTLT010000427.1 GCA_027001815.1 Gammaproteobacteria bacterium
CCCGTCAGCACGTCGCTGGCACGTTCAGACCACGGAATGCCGAACGACCCATCCCCCCAGGTCTGGAGGGGGTCTCCGAACGTCCCGTCCCCGAGACCCGGGATCACCGCGCTGGATACCCCTGGCTCCATCGCCTGCCAGAAGAGATCCAGGTATCCGTCCCCGTTGAAGTCTCCGGTGTGGAGGCGATGGGTCTCTTCACTCCACGATTCGGCGTGAAGCGAAAGACTCGTCACAAAGAGAAACAGAGACAGAATCAGAACGCGGAACAGAGCGAGTCGAGAACCATCACCATCCATGGCGAACTCCGTGGGCACAACGGTTCGTCGCGCGCGGACTCCATACCGACGCGACGGATTCAGAAAAATGGATCAATCAGCGAGAAGGAAGACCGAGGCAATTGCCATCCCGGCATCTCCGGTCTGACAGGTCCCTTCCACTTCGATACGGACCTGCTTGCCTGACAGCAACGCCGAGAGCAGTGTGGCATAGAGCGCGCTTCCGGCCGGATGGTCGGGGGTCAATCTGAACACGTCGGTGCAACCGAACAACATCCGGCGCGTGTGGACGTAGATCATGCCATCGCTCGAAGGGCGCAGTTTCTCCAGGAGCACCGGCTCGGAGATCGACTGATCTTGCGCGAGAGCTGAAGAAAGAGGAGAAATCAGGAAGAGCGGAAGAAGCAGAAGGCGAAGGCGATTGAAAACAAAGCCGAGTTTCAACACTCGTACTACCTCCCTGTGTTATGACTAATCCGTTTAACTGTAGGATCATCGGCATGCGCGAGGATCCTGATCACAGTTTCTAGCACAGGTGGATCCTTGTTTTCAATAGCCATTACCCAATCATTGCATAAATTTGCGCTGTAATGGTTTCATGCGGGCGTTGGAGGGTATTCAGATAATGCAACAACTCGGCTCTGACAGCGGAATTGGCGCTCGTGGTGAGAGTGTGCCGTTCCTGAGGCCAGGTCAAACGGGCAGCGCGCTGGATCGGTTTGCGCCGCAAGGTGCCGAGTTGTTCGAACACCCACAGGGGCACTCGTTTTTCGTTGATGTTCCGGGTCAAGGCAAAGGAAATCCAGGAGCTTCATATTCACTGCCCAACGTGTTGGCTCAGTGCCTGCGGGGGGTGGATCGATGAACTACCAGTATGTTGAAAAAGGCCGTCCTGGCCTTTTTCAACACCGGAAGCCAAAAATGCGATTTCAGGCTTCCTCAGAGGCTGCCGAAAAACGGGGTTTTTCAACTGCCTGTTAATCATTCCAAAGCCAGCGGCTCCAACGCCGTCCGCGGGCCGGCAGGCGGCGACCTGTCAAAACAAGATCAAAAGGTCAGGGACGCCCGGCGAAGTCGGGATGGCTTCGATCGGAACGCCCCAATGCAAGGGCCCGCCCTCCTCCGGAGGACGGGCCTTCTCAACTGCACCGGCAAATCTCGGAACTGCGCCATGCCGGCGTGGAGGGCCCATTCTGCTCTCCGTGGAGCGGCATGGTAAGGGTGGGGGGAAACGGGAGGAGTCGCCCTCTCAGCGGCAGGTGCCGATGGAGCCCGGAGCGCACCGGCGTCCGTCCACCCAGATGGCGTTGTCGAAACGGGCCTGGATGAGGATGGCGCCGTTGAGGTTGGCACCGCGCAGATTGGCCCCCGAGAGATCCGCGTCGAGCAGATTGGCATTCTCCAGGTTCGCCAGGGTCAGGTTGGCCCCGCGGAAATTGACGCCATGCAGATGGGCCCCCTTCATGTTGGCGAGCATGAGATTGGCCCCTTCCAGGCTGGCCAGTTGCAGGATGGCCCCCGAGAGATCCGCCCCCTGCAGGTTGGCCTTGTCCAGACGCATGGAGGCCATGGAGGCGCCATGCATGTCGACGCCGGGCTTGTTGGCACCGATACGTACCGCCCAGGAGCACTGAGACTCGGGCTCCCATTCACACAACGTATTGACGTCTTTGAGTTTTTCAATCTCTGTCGTCCATCCGTGCGCCCCTGCAGCGATACCCAGTAGAAGCGCGCCCACCGCGACTCTGCCAACGATTCCAGCCATGACTCGATCCCCTTTTGGTGTTGTCCGGGGCCATCCGGAACGATTCCGGTGACCCATTGTCTGTGACTCGACGGGGAAAATACCACAAAATATCGATGTGTATCATTGAGGATGATCAAGCCGCCCCGGTCCGGCCGCCCTTGATCTCGATTAAGGCGACGGCCCGGTTCCTGGCGCAGGATTGATCGGCAGGGCGTCGCCCCGGGGGCTCGAAGAGCCCCGGAAGGACCGCGTCCCGCCGTTTCGAACCCGATGGATGGAGATTGCTCCCCTGCCCGGACCTCGTCGGATGTTTCCACTTCCCCTTCCCGGCGTCGGCTGGGCGGCATTCCTGCTGGTGCTGTTCACGGCCGAGGCGTCGGCGCTGCCTCCTCTTCAGCTCTACCTGGAACTCACACCCTCCGGCGGCTCGGTGAAGCTCCCTCCCGGCACCTACGCGGGTCCCGCCACCATTCGCAAACCCCTCACGATCGACGGCGCGGGCGAGGTGACCATCGACGGCCAGGGGGAGGGCTCGGTACTCACGGTCGAGGCCGAAGGTGTGACACTGCGCGGTCTCCACATCACCCGCTCGGGGGAGAGCCACGACAAGGTGGACGCGGCGATCCTGGTGAAGGCCCGCCACGCGGTGATCGAGGAGAACACCATCGACGACAGCCTGTTCGGCATCCACCTCAGTGGCGGCGGCGGCCACGTGGTGCGCAACAACCGCATCCGCTCCCGCAACGTGCCGGTCACCCTGCGCGGCGATGCCATCCGCCTCTGGTACAGCCACGGCAACCTCATCGAGGGCAACCACATCGATTCCTCACGGGATCTGGTGTTCGCCAACTCCCGCGACAACCGCGTGATCGGCAACCGGATCCGCCACGGTCGTCTGGGCATGGAGTTCGTCTACTCACCCGGCAATCGCGTGGAAGGCAACATCATCGAGGAGAGCGAGGCGGGCATCACGGTGATCTACTCCGACGATGTCACCCTGCGGGGAAACCGCATCCATCACCTGCGCAAGCTCACCGGCTCCGGCATCTCCATCAAGGAGAGCTACAACATCGACATCAGTGCTAATCTCGTCACCCATTGCGCGGTGGGGCTGCTGGCCACCGCCCCTCTCGAGCCGGAGAACATCCTCTACATCCACCACAACCTGTTCGCCTTCAACGACACCGCTCTCTACTTCTATGGGGAGAAGGGCAACCACGAGATCCATGACAACCGCTTTCACAACAACTTCACGGACGTCATGGGCAGTGCCCCCCGCAGCACCCGCTACAACCGCTGGCGGAAGAACTCCTGGGATCTCTACGAGGGATTCGACCTGGACGGCGACGGCATCGGCGATCTGCCCCATGAGGTGCACCTCTTCTCGGAGCGGCTGTGGATGGATCGCTCCATGGTTCGTCTCTGGCGCGGCACCCCCGCCCTCTCCCTGGTCGACTACATGGAGAGGCTGATCCCCTGGTCGGAGCCGGTGCTGCTCTTTGCCGACCCGGAACCGCGCATGGAACGGGGGCCGGCGGATCTGGAGGAGGGCCATCGGCAGCTCCTCGGGAGCGCCATCGAATCCAGGGAGAGGGACGATCCCGAATAGGGTGACGAGAGGGGGAAGCGGCTGCATCACCCCCTGACAGGACGTTGAAAAACGGTGTTTTTCAACAGCCTGCCGACCGCTCACCCGTCAGCGGAGATCGCCGTAATACTCCTCGCGGAACCGCTGCAGGATCGCCATCACCTCGCTCTCCTCGTACCCCAGTTCGAGCAGCGCGGCTCGGCCCAGTTCGGCGCTCGCTTCGAGGGTCTCCGAGACGATGAACGAGGCACCCAGTGCCTTCAGCTCCCGGCAACGCCGCAGATCGTGTCCCCGGGCGAAGACGGGGATCGTGGGAGACTGCATGCGGATGGAGGCGACCACCCGCCCGGTGGCCTCCAGGTCGTCGATGGAGACGATCACCAGGGGCGCCTCCACCACCCCCGCGGCCCGAAGCACCTCCGGTTGCCGCACGTCTCCGTAGAAGACGGAGCGACCGTCACGGCGCTCCCTTTCCACCACCGCCGGATCCCGATCGATGGCCACGTAGGGCACATCCATCGCCTCCAGAAGATAGCCGACACGGTGGCCCATGCGACCGAAGCCGGCGACGATCACCGGCCGCCGGTCACCTTGTTGCGGCTCCTTCCCCATCTCCGGTACATGGGCCGGTGCCGCCGCCGAGGCAAGGAAGATCCGGTAGGCGAGCCGTTCCAGGAACGGCGTGGTGACGAGTGTCAGCAGCACCACGGTCAGCAGGTACTGGAACAGGCCCTCCTCCATGAGCCCCGTGCTCCAGGCCAGCGAGAAGAGCACGAGGGCGAACTCCCCGCTCTGCGAGAGCAGCAGCGCCACCGACCAGGCGAGACGGCCACGGATCCGGAAGAGGTGGAGAAGGGACCAGAGGACCCCCGCCTTGACGACCAGCAGGCCCACCACTGCCAGAAACAGGATCAAGGGGTCGGTGAGCAGCACTCTCACATCCAGGGACATCCCCATGGACATGAAGAAGAGCCCCAGGAGCAGACCACGGAACGGCTGCACCTCGGCGATGATCTGATGACGGTAGCTGGAGTCGGCGATCACCAGGCCGGCGATGAAGGCCCCCATGGCCATGGAGAGGCCGATCCCCTCCATGAGCTGGGCCGTCCCCAGCACCAGCAGCAGGGCCGAGGCGGTGAAGATCTCCGGGGATCCTGCTCGGGCAAGCAGATGGAGGATGGGGTTGAGGATGTGGCGTGCGAACAGAACGATCAGCAGCAGGATGCCCACCGCCTCCGCCACGGCCAGTGCGAGGTCCTCCGTGACGATCGGCCCCGGCGCCGACATGAGAGAGACCAGCGCCAGCAGCGGCACCACCGCCAGATCCTGCAGCAGGAGGATGGCGACCGAGGGCCGACCGTAGGCAGAGGAGACCACCTGGCGCTCGGTCAGCAACTGCAGCACCAGCGCTGTGGAAGAGAGCGCGAGGGCCAGGCCGATGAGCAGCGAGATCTGCCAGTTCGTATGGAGAAAGAGGTGGATCACGGGCGTCAGCACCGCACCGGTGACCAGAACCTGCAGGGTGCCGAGGCCGAAGACCAGTCCCCTCATCCTCCACAGACGGACCGGATTGATCTCGATGCCGATGATGAACAGCAGCAGCACCACCCCCAGTTCCGCCAGCGGGGCGATCCGTTCGTGGTCCTCGATGTAGCCCACCC
This sequence comes from Gammaproteobacteria bacterium, assembly GCA_027001815.1. Taxonomy (GTDB): domain Bacteria; phylum Pseudomonadota; class Gammaproteobacteria; order JALTLT01; family JALTLT01; genus JALTLT01. Next base: position 5,275 of record JALTLT010000427.1, read on the forward strand.
CGGAGGGCCCGAGGACCGCACCGGCGATGAGAAAACCCGGGATCGCGCCAAGCCCCAGCAGGCGGAACAGGGGAACGGCGACCACCGCCGCAGACAACAGGACGAGCGCCTCGTCCAGATAGGTTACCGTCACAGGGCGACCCCCTCCGAATCCGCTTCGAGGTACCCGGAGCGGGCACCGGCCTCCATCATCGCCGGTATGATCGTCACGGGGCAAGTGCCGGGGCCCTCCCCCCGGCAGCCCCTCACGGTCGGGTCAGAGAGGCGATTCTTTCACCATACCGACCATAGAACCACTTCATGGCGAAGGGCGGCAACAGGGTGGTGAGGGCGATGACGATCACCATCCCCGCGTAGGTCTCGTTATCGAAGATGCCGCTCACCCGCCCCAGCTCGGCGAAGATCAGTCCCACCTCCCCTCTCGGCACCATGGCCATGCCAATCACCCACCGCTCGAGCCAGGGTTCACGGATCAGCATCGCCCCCACCATCTTCCCGCCCACTGCCACCAGCAGCATGGAAGCCGAGAAGAGCCAGATGGAAGGGGATCCCCAATCGATCTCGCGCAGATTGAGGGAGAGCCCCACGAAGACGAAGAAGATGGGAGTGAAGAGGTGGACGATGGGGCGCATCTGCTCCTCGATGCGGTGGGCGAACCGCTCCTCGGTGCGAAGGGCGACGCCGAGGGGAAGAAAGAAGCGTCGCGAGAGGGCCAGGCCGGCGGCGAATCCCCCCAGCAGCTCCGGTGCCCCAAGCGCGTGGGCCAGCCAGGCGAAGAAGAGCACCAGGGAGACGATGGTGGTCGGCAACAGCCCCGGAATGGTGCTCACCGAGTCGAAGCGCATGATCACCAGCGAGATCAGCTTGGCGGCCACCGGCGCGATGAAGAAGAAGGCGCCGACGAAGGCCATCACCTTGCCAGCGTTGAGAAGACTGACACCGCCACCGATGGAGAACTCGTAGAGCAGGGCCAGGAGGACCACGCCGAGGATGTCGTCCAGCACCGCCGCGCCCAGGACGATCTGTCCCTCCCGGGCCTGCTGGCGGCGAAGATCCGAAAGGACGCGCACAGTGATGCCGATGCTGGTGGCAGTGAGGGTACCGCCGATGAAGAGGGAGACGAGCAGCGTGAGATCGAATACCCAGTAGCCCAGCGAGAAACCCAGCAGCAGAGGAAGGAGGAACCCCGCCAGGGCCACCACCACCGACTTGGCTCCGGTACGCATCAGCTTGCGGATATCGGTCTCGAGCCCCACCTCGAACAGCAGCAGGAGGATACCGATCTCCGCCATCAGCTTGATCGCCTCCATCGGCTCCACCCAGCCGAAGAGGCTGGGGCCGAGCACCACACCGGCGAGCAGCTCGCCCATCACGGAGGGCGAACCGAGGCGGGTCGCCAGTTCGGCGAGGATCCGCGCGGTCAGCAGGATGATCAGGAGATGGAGGAAGAAGTCATGGGTCTCCATCAGGGAACCGCCTCCCTGCGCCGAACCGTGGCGTCGCAGAAGAGCCATTCCCGTGCGGTCTCGGTGATGGCCGCCACTGCGGGGTGGGAGATCTTGCGCTCCACGGAGATGACGTAGAACCGGGCCCGCACCTCCTCGGTGTTTCCTATCGCTGCCACACCGTACTGACGCTCCACCTCCTCGGCAATCGGCGTCGGGGCCATGAAGATCCCCGCGCCGGTCTGACCGAACGCCTTCATCAGCGCGCTGTCGTCGAACTCGCCGACGATCCGGGGATGCAGGTGATTGTCATCCAGCCAGCGCTCGAGGCGCTTGCGCACCTGGCTGTTCTCTCCCGGCAACAGCAGAGGTGCGCCACTAAGCATGGCCGGGAACTCCCCTTCCAGCGAGCGACGCAGCGCCGGGGTGGCGAAGAAGGAGACTCCACAGTCACCCAGGCGGTGGTTGAACCCCTTCACGTTGACGGCGGAGGGAATGGGGCCATCGGCGATCACCAGATCGATACGATGGGTGGCGAGTTCTCCCAGCAGGGTCTCGAGGGCCCCTTCCCGGCAGACGATCCGCAGGGTCTCCGGCAGACGGAGGGCGGGATCGAGCAGACGGTAGGCGATCGACTTGGGCACCACGTCCGCCACCCCCACCTTGAAGAGGACCGGGCGGGTCTCCGGCAGGTTTCGGAGCATCTCCTCCAGCTCTCCGCCCAAGGAGAAGATTTCATTGGCATAGCTCAGCACCAGCCGTCCGCTCTCGGTGAGTTCGAGATTTCGTCCCACACGGCTGAACAGGGCGGTGCCGAACTTTTCCTCCAGCAGTCCGATCTGCGCACTGATGGTCTGGGGCGTGAGGTGGAGTCTCTCGCTGGCCCGCGCGATGCCCCCTTCGCGCGCCACCACCCAGAAATAGTAGAGATGCTTGTAGTTGATCATGGTACCCCCATCCCCGTCAGCGGTTCCGGCATCTTCGTGCACCCACAATCATAGTTCCAGAAAAACGATGAGTACATAACAAATGTTCGTTTTTTGTTGCATTGAGGAAACTCTGAACAGTTCATCCCCGAATTGTCAGAGTACGGGAGCCGAAAAGCGCGGTTTTCGGCTCCCTTGCAAAATCAATCACCTGCAGTGATCGATTTTGGCGGCACGTCCCTGTGCCGCAGGAATCTCTGAATTAACAGGATGTTGAAAAAGGCCGTCCTGGCCTTTTTCAACGCCGGAAGCCGAAAATGCGATTTCCGGCTTCCTTGCGTTTTCAATGACTTGGCGTCATTGAAAACGGCGGTGCATCCCTGCACCGCGGCACAGGCTGCAGAAAAACGGAGTTTTTCAACAGCCTGTTAATCAGAGATTCCTTGAGCGTAAGCCGGAAGGATGCCTCCCCCATCCTCGCTCCTCCTGGCGGCCGTCCGCTCACCGAGGGCGGCGGTTCCAGAACCGGGCCGCCCGACTCCGCCAGCCCGATACCTCTACCCCGGCCTCTTTCACCTCCACCAGCACCATGCCCTGATCGGCGGTGTTCCACGACTGGGCTCCTGCCTCCCGGTAACGCCGGCTCACCTCGGGGCGGGGAAAGTGCCATCGGTTCCGATAGCCCGTGGAGTGGATCACATACCCGGGGCGCAGCGCGCCGACCCAGGCGGGGGAGGAGGAGGTGGCGCTGCCGTGGTGAGGCGAGACCACCACTTCCGTCCGAGGCAGGTACCCGCCCTCTCCGAGCAGCATCCGTTCACCCCTGCCCTGGATATCTCCCGGCAACAGCAGGGAGCCTCCCGACGCCGTCACCCGCAGAACACAGGAGCGGTCGTTGGCGGAGGAGAGGGTGGCACGGGGAGGGGGGTGGAGGAACTGGAACCGGACCCCCTCCCACTCCCAGCCATCCCCCTTCTCGCACACCATCCCTCCCGGCAGCCAGCCGCCGGGCGTACCGGTCAGCAGCCGCCCCACCTCCATCGCATCGAGCAGCGCCGCGGCGCCCCCGCTGTGATCGTTGTCCTCGTGGCTGACCACCAGGGTGTCCACCCGCCGCCATCCCCTCCAGCGGAGGTAGGGCAGAACCACGTTTCGGCCGGCATCGAGGCGGGGCGAGAGACGCGGGCCGGCGTCGTAGACCAGCAGATGCCGGGCCGTCTCCACAACCACCGCGAGCCCCTGCCCCACATCCAGCACCGCCGCGCGAAAGGTACCGGCCACCGGTCGGTCGTGGCCCGCCAGGAAGAGCGGCAGGGTCAGGACGAGTGCCGCCGGCCAGAGGCTTCGCACCATGGGGCCGAGCAGAATCGCGCTTCCCGACAGGGCGGCCAGCACCGCCCACAGGGACGGCTGGAGCTGCAACCACCCCTCCGGCGCACGCTCTCCCAGCCATCCCAGCAGGCGCATCAGGATCGCCATCACCTCCGCACCCCCGAGAATCAGCGTGCCGGCGATGGCCGGCAGGAAGGCCATCGTCAGCAGGCCGGAGAGCAGCAGGGGTACCACCAGCAGCCCCACCACCGGCACCGCCAGCAGATTGGCCAGCGGAGAGATGGGGGCGCCCCGCTGGAAGAACCAGAGGGTGAGTGGCAGCAGGCCCACGGCCACTGCCAGTTGCACACGCAGGGCCGCCCTCCATCCCCGTGCAGGGCGGAGACGGCCGCGCAAGGCCCACAGGATGGCGGCGACCGCGCCGAAGGAGAGCCAGAACCCGGGGTCGAGCGGGGCCAGGGGCTCCGTGGCCAGCACGGCCAGGAGGGCCACCGCGAGCAGGGAAGGAGGAGAGACGACTCGACCGGTGGCGATCGCCGCCATGGCCACCACGACCATGAGGGCGGCGCGGCGCGTTGGAATGGTGAAGCCGGCGAGGGCCGCATAGGCCAGCGCCCCTGCAACGGCCGCCACCGCTGCCGCCCGTGGCGCCGGGCACCAGAGGCAGAGCCGTGCGGAGGTACGCCACAGGCGGCCGGTGACAAGGAACAGCAGCCCCGAGACGAGTCCCACATGGAGACCGGAGATGGCCACCAGATGAGTGGTGCCGGTCACCGCGAACAGCTCCCACTGGGCAGCGGTGATACGCCCCCGCTCTCCCAGAGTGAGCGCCTCGACCACCCCGGCGGCCGGG
>JALTLT010000428.1 GCA_027001815.1 Gammaproteobacteria bacterium
AAAATGCGATTTCCGGCTTCCTCACGTTTTCAATGACTTGCCGTCATTGAAAACGGCGGTGCATCCCTGCACCGCGGCACAGGCTGCCGAAAAACGGTGTTTTTCAACAGCCTGTTAACGCGGAAACGGCGGGCTCGGGCCTCCATTCCCTCACATTTTCAACGACGTACCGTCAAGGGAGCCGGGGCGCTCCCCAATCCTCGAACTTGCGCGCCAGGGCGAGTCCCGCCGGATGATCGGGTCTCTTGCGCAGCACCTCTGCCAGCACTCTGCGGGCTTCGTCTCGCCGTCCGTGGCGCAGATGAAGACGCACGATCCTCATCAGGGCCGCAACTTCGAGCCCCCCGCCGCTCCCCGCGATCACACGATAGTGATGAACCGCTCCCTCCTGATCGCCAAGTGCGGCGAGAGCGTCGGCGAGTACCATCCGTACTCTGTTCTCCCCCGGCCTCTGTTCCAGAAGCCTGGCCGCCTCGCGTTCCGCCTCCGCATATCGCTCCAGTCCAAACAACGCCTTGCTGCGCCAGAGACGGCCATTCCAGCCAAGTCGCTTGCTTATCGGTGCCCAGTCCATGATCTCGAGGGCCCGGGAAAAATCCTTTTTCTGGACGAGGATGTATGCCAACTCCTTCCACAGGCCCCATCGGGTCTTCTTGAGGGCCAGCAACTCTTCCAGCACGGCCGCTGCCCTGTCGAGGTCACCCTTGGCACGATGGGCCCAGGCAAGGATCCTGCCCGCCTCCCCATTTCGGGGATATCGTGCCAGAAAGGCGCTGGCATACCGGATCGCGGCCTCCGCCTCACGCGACCAGCGGGCATGATGAGCCAGTCCCAGAAGCAGATCGGGGTCATCCGGATCCCATTCGCCCTCCTGCTCCACGTAGAAGCGGGCGGGAGGGAGTGCCGCGATCGTCCGCCAGGCTCGGGGAGGGGGTTCGAGAGCCCCTCTCCCGATACAGGATGGCGCAGCGGTGCCGTGCAGACGCAGATCTCCCCAACCTCCGTAGTCGAAGCCCGGTTCGACCACTCCGTTGCGCCGATTCAATCGGGGGCCTGCCGATAGGGTGAAAACCAGCAACACGTTCTGCCCCCCGTAACGGCCCAGGCTCACCTCAGCGGCATGCCAGCGGCGCTCGACGGGGTGGTTCTTGGGATCGATGTAACGCCTGAAGAGCCTGTCGGCCTCGCCGCTCGGCGAGACAACGAAGAGTTCGAAGAGAGTGCCGTCGCCGAGTCGGGGCGACCAGGTGGCAGGATGGGTGCCAAACGAAAAGCGAAGCTCGCCGTCTCTCGGTACACAGAGGGGCAGGACGATCCCCCCTTTGCGGACACCATCCGCTACGCCGTGTAGCCATGCATCACGCCCCAACCAACGGGATCTGCCGAAGAACCCGTCTGCCGGGGCTTCCCTGATCCGGCCTCCCCGGTCGATCTCGACGAACGAAGGGATCCCTTCCCCTTCCATGAGCGGAGCCGACCATCCGTGGGTCTCCTCCTCCCCGCCGGGGTCGAAAACCCTCTCGCGGTGCAGCAGGACGAAGCCCGCTGGCCAGTGGGGATCTTCCTGGGCCGGGATCTCATAACCCGGTGGCAGATCGTTGGGAGGGGTGGTATATCGATCCCTCTTTTCCGCCGATAGCACCATGCGTTCAGCGACCAGCAGCCAGCGCGGGGGGGCGTCATTCCCCTCCTCTCTCCATACCGGAACTGCGGCGAGACGGGAGATCAAGGCGAGTTCCGGCTCCACCGCCACCCCTTCGGACCCCAGGGCCTCGATCCCGTCCAGGATGCGATTCAACGCCTCCCTCTCGACTCGGGGCATCCGGACATCGGCCTCCGGAAGGCTGAGAGAGACGATTTCCCGTTCCGGCGGAGCCGGGCCGAGTACCGACAGGAGAACAACGATCACCGTGCCCGCGACACCGACCGACAGCACCCCGAGACCGAAACGGACCAGTGGTCTCGAAACCATCTGGCGCGAGAGTTCCACGAGAAGCAGCGCGATACCCGTGACCCAGAATGGCAGGGCCGTCCACCAGAGGACTGCATCCCGCCGGAGGACGGCATGAAGGGAGAGGACACCACTCAAGACCAGGATCGAAAGGAAGGTGGATGAGAACACGACCCCTGGGCGGTGAAGACGCACCAGGAACAGGGCCAGTACCGCGGAGACCGGCCACAACCACGCCGTGCGAAGCCAGGAACGGACGAAAGCGCCACCATCGTTCAGCAGTAGGGTCAGCCACTCCGCGGCATGCCATCCCAGCCACTGTTCACCGGGAAACCCGGATATCCGCGCCGGTGGCGACAGGAGCGCATCGATGGTGAACCCGTCCAGTCCGGACAACTCCCCCCGCCACAGCATCACCCACAGCCACGCACTACCTGCCAACCAGGCGAGCCAGAAGTCGAGAGGACCTCCTTTCCGGAAGGCCCGCTCCCTCGATGCACTCCATAGCACCACCGCGCCGAGCGCCAGAGCAGGTGCCCCATGGAAGGAAGCCG
>JALTLT010000429.1 GCA_027001815.1 Gammaproteobacteria bacterium
GAGGGGGACGAGGCCTCGGGGTGGAGGGAGTCTTCGCCCCCCTCCTCCTGACCGAGGATGGCGGTGTCGTGTCCAGCGGGTGGGGTCTGCGGAGTCACGGGGCGTGCCACGGATCGATAAGTTGCGGGAATAGCGGTACTCTTGCCGACACGGTCCCTCCAATGGGATTTTTCTCGTATCGAACCACATGGGCGTCCGCTGCAGTCTGGTCTGGGCTGGCCTGGCTTCCTCTCCCGCCTTCGCGGAGGTCTCCCACTTCCGCAGGCTCTGGCAGCCTCCCGGCCCTTGACAGGCCATCGGGTTCTGGCGCTTTCCGCAGACCCCGGGAGGGCCTTCCCGCCTCTCGGCGCAGAGCGACCCTCAGGCTGAAGTCCGACAGGCTGCCGGGCGTTGCTCCCTGGCAGGGAGGCTCCTTCCTGCACCTACCTTAGCGTGCAACCACCGATATTTCAAAGGATTTTTTCGTCGAAAGGGTGTTCAGCCGCTCTTCAGCATGTCCCGCAAGTGGGCCACATGGGCACGCCCCCGGGCCTTTCGCTCGTCCGGGCTCTCCTCCTGCTGGCTGTCCCAGTGCAGATCCTCCTCCGGCAACTCCTCGAGAAAGCGGCTCGGCTCACATTCCACCCGCTCGCCGTACCGGTTACGACTGCGCGCGAGGGAGAGGGTGAGGGTACGCCGCGCCCGGGTGATGCCCACATAGGCGAGTCGGCGCTCCTCCTCGATGCCCCCTTCGTCGAGACTGTTGCGGTGGGGCAGGAGCCCCTCCTCGAGACCCACCAGGAAGACGTGGTCGAACTCCAGCCCCTTGGCGGCGTGCAGGGTCATGAGGCGTACCGCGTCCCCCGGCTCCTTCTCCTGCTCGCGATCCAGCATGTCGATGAGGGTCACCTGGGCCAGCAGTTCCGCCAGATCCGGTTCCCCCTCCGCCCGCTCGGCCATCCGCTGCAGCCAGTCGAGCAGCTCCGCCACGTTCTCGAGCCGTCGCTCCGCCGCCTGGGGGTCGGGGGCCTGCTCCTGCAGCCACACCCGGTAGCGGCTCTGCTCTACCACGTCGCGGGCGGCGGCGACGGGATCTCCCCGCCTGCCGCGATCGCCCAGCTCGACGATCATCCGGCCGAACGACTCCAGCGCCCCCGCGGTGCGCCCGCCGACCGCTTCCGCCATGCCCGGTTCGAAGAGGGCGCCGAACAGGCTGGTGTCGCAATGCCGGGCGAAACCGGCCAGCTTCTCCAGCCCCGCGGCACCCACACCACGGCGGGGGGTGTTGACCACCCTCAGGAAGGCCGCATCGTCGTCGGGATTGACCAGCAGCCGCAGATAGGCGAGCAGGTCCTTGATCTCGGCACGATCGAAGAAGGAGGCGCCCCCCGAGAGCAGGTAGGGGATGCGGTGTTCCCTCAGCATCCGCTCCAGGGGGCGGGCCTGGTGGTTGCCCCGGTAGAGGATGGCGTAGTCGCCATAACGGTTGTTGTGACGGAAGCGGTGATGGATCAGTTGCGAAACCACCCGTTCCGTCTCGTGCTCGCCGTCGCGGCAGACCATCACCCGGATCGGGTCGCCGGGGCCGAGTTCGCTCCACAGCCGCTTCTCGTAGACGTGGGGGTTGTTCTCGATCAGGGTGTTGGCGGCGCGCAGGATGCGGCCGGTGGAGCGGTAGTTCTGCTCCAGCTTGATGACCGTGAGGTCGGGGAAGTCCTCCCTGAGCCGGAAGAGGTTCTCCGGGCGGGCGCCCCGCCAGCCGTAGACCGACTGGTCGTCGTCGCCGACCACCGTGAGTCCGCCCCGTTCCGCGGCCAGCAGGTGGACCAGACGGTACTGGGTGGCGTTGGTGTCCTGGTACTCGTCCACCAGCAGGTAGCGGATCCGTTCCCGCCAGGCGGCGAGCGCCTCCGGTTCCTCGTCCAGGAGTCGGGCGGGGCGGACGATGAGGTCGTCCAGGTCGAGGGCCGAGAAGGCGCGCAGCTTGCGGTCGTATTCGGCGTAGAGGTGGGCCGCCAGCCGCTCCCACGACTCCACCGCACTCTCTTCCGCCTCCTCGGGCGTGAGGTAGGCGTTCTTCCACTGGGAGATGCGCCAGCGCACCCGCTCCACCTCGTCGGCCGCGCCGTGTTCCCGCTTCATCAGCTCCCGGATCAGCCCCAGGGTGTCGTGACTGTCGAACAGGGTGAAGTCGCGGCGAATGCCGAGCCGGCGGTGTTCCTGGCGGGCGATGGCGAGGCCGAGGCTGTGGAAGGTGGAGATGCGCAGCCCCTTGGGTTCGCGACCCTTCATCAGCTTCTGCACCCGCTCCTTCATCTCCCGGGCCGCCTTGTTGGTGAAGGTGACGGCGGCGATGTGGCGCGGTTCCATCCCCCGTTCGTCGATCAGCCAGGCGATCTTGTGGGTGATCACCCGGGTCTTGCCGCTGCCGGCGCCGGCCAGTACCAGCAGTGGCGTACCGACGTGGCGTACGGCCTCCGCCTGGCGGGGGTTGAGTCTGCTCATGGGGGTGGGGTGGGT
>JALTLT010000430.1:0-343 GCA_027001815.1 Gammaproteobacteria bacterium
CCGAGCCGGAGTGGTACGTCGATCTGTGGCTGACGCTCGTCTGGGTGGTGTATTTCATCATCTTCTTCGGCACCATCCTCCGCCGACGTGAACCGCACATCTATGTCGCCAACTGGTTTTACTTGGCGTTCATCATCACCATCGCCATCCTGCACATCTTCAACAATCTCGCGGTGCCGGTGAGCTGGTTCGGTGCCAAGAGCTATTCGCTCTTCGCCGGCGTCCAGGATGCGCTGATCCAGTGGTGGTACGGCCACAATGCGGTGGGCTTCTTCCTCACCGCTGGCTTCCTGGGGATAATGTACTATTTCGTCCCCAAACAAGCCCAGCGGCCCCTGTACTC
>JALTLT010000430.1:353-1789 GCA_027001815.1 Gammaproteobacteria bacterium
GCCGGTATGGGTCCAGATTCTCGGCATGACTTTCTCGGTCATGCTGTGGATGCCCTCCTGGGGCGGCATGATCAACGGTCTCATGACCCTCTCCGGCGCCTGGGACAAGCTGCGCTGGGATCCGGTGCTGCGCTTTCTGGTGGTGTCGGTGGCCTTCTACGGCATGAGCACCTTCGAGGGGCCGCTGATGTCGGTGCGCCAGGTCAACGCGCTGTCCCACTACACCGACTGGACGGTGGGCCACGTCCATTCAGGTGCGCTCGGCTGGGTTGCGTTCGTGACTTTCGGTGCCCTGTACTATCTCGTGCCGCGACTGTGGAAGGCCGAGCGGCTCTACTCCATCCGGCTGGTGGAGTGGCACTTCTGGATCGCGTCGCTCGGGATCGTCCTCTACATCACCTCCATGTGGGTCTCGGGCATCATGCAGGGCCTCATGTGGCGCACCTATGACAGTCTCGGCTTCCTGCAGTTCTCCTTCGTCGAGACCGTGGAGGCGATGCATCCCTTCTACGTGATCCGGGCACTGGGCGGGGTGCTGTTCACCGCGGGGGCGCTGATCATGGTCTACAACCTCTGGCGCACCATGCGCCGTGAGGTGCGGGCCGAGGAGCTCCTGCCGTCGCAAGCGGGCGCGCTGCGGGTGGTCCCGGCCGAGTGAGGAGAGGCATCATGGCGCTCATCTCCAAACATGAGGTGGTGGAGCGGCGGGCCTTCCTGCTCGCCCTCCTGATCCTTGTGACAGTCTCCATCGGCGGCATCGTGGAGATCGTCCCGCTGTTCACCATCGAGAACACCATCGAGCGGGTGAAGGGCGTGCGCCCCTATTCGCCGCTCGAGCAACTCGGCCGCGACATCTATGTGCGCGAGGGCTGCTATGTGTGCCACAGCCAGATGATCCGCCCCTTCCGCGACGAGGTGGAGCGCTACGGCCCCTACAGCCTTGCCGCCGAGTCCATGTATGATCATCCGTTCCAGTGGGGCTCCAAGCGAACCGGCCCCGATCTCGCCCGCGTCGGCGGCAAATACTCCAACGAATGGCATGTGGCGCATCTGGTCAATCCCCAGAGCGTCGTGCCCGAGAGCGTGATGCCGCCCTATCCCTGGCTGCTGGAGCGGGAGCTCGACATCTCCGATATCCGCGAGCGTCTCGAGACCCTCAGGATCGTGGGCGTGCCCTACACCGACGAGATGATCGAGAAGGCGGTGGAGGACGTGAAGGCCCAGGCCGATCCCGAGGCCGATCACGAGGAGCTGCTCCAGCGCTATCCCAAGGCGATGGTGGGCGATTTCGACGGTCAGCCGGACCGGCTGACGGAGATGGATGCCCTTATCGCCTATCTGCAGATCCTCGGTCGCATGGTGGACTTCACCGACGTGCGTCCCGAAGACCTGGCCCAGTAGGGAGGCGAGCGATGGTACAGGAGGAATTCTGGTAT
>JALTLT010000430.1:1799-2493 GCA_027001815.1 Gammaproteobacteria bacterium
GTTTCCGAACTCTGGGAAGTCTGGGTGTTCCTTCTGTTCGTGGGCATCATCCTCTGGGCCTACTGGCCGGGCAACCGTGCGAAATGGGAACGCGCTGGGCGCATTCCCCTCGAGGAGGACGACGGCGATGGCCGGTAAGGTGGAGCGCGACGAAATCACCGGGGTCGAGACCACCGGTCACGAATGGGACGGCATCAAGGAGCTCAACAACCCCCTGCCCCGCTGGTGGGTGCTGCTGTTCTACGCCACCATCGCCTTTTCGGTGCTGTGGTGGATCCTCTATCCCTCCTGGCCGACCCTTACGGGCTATACCCGCGGAATCCTCGGCTACGACCAGCGGACCGAACTGGCCGAGATCATGGCGCGGGTGGAGGAGGAGCGCCGTCCCTGGCTGGAGCGGATCCGCGGCGCGGAGCTTGGGGCCATCGCCGCCGATCCCGAGCTGCTGACCTTCGCCATGCGCGGCGGCGAGGTCATCTTCAAGGAGAACTGTGCCGCCTGCCACGGCCTCGGCGGTGCCGGCCAGCTCAACTATCCCACCCTCGCCGACGACGACTGGCTGTGGGGCGGGACGCTGGAGGACATCTACTATACCGTCGCGCACGGCATCCGCTTCTATGAGGATGAGGACACGCGCGATTCCACCATGCCCGCCTTCGGCGCCGACGGCATCCTCGATCTGCTGCGACTCGAG
>JALTLT010000431.1 GCA_027001815.1 Gammaproteobacteria bacterium
CCCCCCGCCCTCTCCGCCCACCGCCAGTTCCGCCTCAAGGTACCGCGCCCTTTCGTGGAGAAGATGGAGCGGGGCAACCCCGAAGACCCCCTTCTGCGCCAGGTGTGGTGTCACCTGGACGAGTTGCGAGAGGCCCCCGGCTTCGTCGCCGACCCCCTGCGGGAGCAGGCGGGGCACCCTCTCCCCGGCCTGCTGCAGAAATATCACGGCCGGGCCCTGCTGGTGGTGACGGGAGCCTGCGCCCTCCACTGCCGCTACTGTTTCCGCCGCCACTTCCCCTATGGCGAGGCCTCGGGCGGAGAGATGGGGGAGACCCTCGCCTGGCTGCGAGCCGAGTCCTCGCTCCGCGAGGTACTGCTCAGCGGGGGGGACCCCCTCTCCCTCCCGGACGAGCGACTGGCTCCCCTCGTGACGGCCCTGGAGGGGATCCCCCATCTGCAGCGCCTGCGCCTCCACACCCGTCTGCCGGTGGTGGTGCCGCAGCGGGTGGACGATGCCCTCCTTGGGTGGATCGGCGCCACCCGCCTGCGCGTCGTCGTGGTGATCCACGTCAACCACCCGCGCGAGCTGGACCCGGAGGTGGGCGAGGCGCTGAACCGACTCGCCTCGACGGGCGCCACCCTTCTCAACCAGAGCGTGCTGCTGCGGGGCGTCAACGACTCGGTGGACTGCCTCGCCGAGCTGAGCGAACGACTCTTCGAGCGAGGGGTTCTCCCCTACTATCTCCATCAGCTCGATCCAGTGGCCGGCGCGGTCCACTTCGAGGTCCCTGTCGAGGAGGGCAAGGCGTTGATGGAGGCGCTGAGGGCCCGCCTGCCGGGATATCTGGTCCCTCGCCTGGTGCGGGAAGAAGCCGGCTCCGCGGCCAAGATCCCGATCCTCTGACAGGGCGTTGAAAAAGGCCGTCCTGGCCTTTTTCAACGCCCTGCCGCGCGGCGGGACATTGCATCGCCGAAGAAATGGGTATATATACGGAAGTCGGGCGGAAAACCCACGATTTTTCTGTGGGGCCGTTCAGTTCTAGCCCGGATATCGCACCAAGGCGGCGCCAGTGATGGAGATTCCATCTTGAAATGATCGGGATGGAGCAATGATCGAGGCAATGGCCGAGGTACGGTTTGTGCCTATCCGGTTTCAGGCCGAATCTGGCTTCGCATGTTGGACGATCCTCCTCAAACCATAGCCACCGCTATGCTTTTTCGGACGATCGTCCAACCTGCTTCGCCAGCTTCACCCTGAAACCGGATCCTTGGTGCAATATCCGGGCCAGGGAGCACGCCCGCACCGACGGGGTCGTGACGGATCGGCGAAAGGATCCACCGCGGTCCGGCCGGAAGCAGCGGAACGTTGCTCATCGAAGCGGGTCGGGTGATAGGGAGTGGTTCACCGACCCACAGGGAACGAAACCACCAAGGAAGAAGATCGTCATGGACAGATTCGACTCTTCGGAAAACCGGCCGGCCGGGGAAGGCCGTGCATGGATCCCCCTCACCTCACACGCCCCATCCACTCTCACGCCCTCTGGCCGACGCGCCCTCGGCAGTCGCCTCGCCCAGCTCCCGCTCGCCGACCCGGAAGAGAGTGCCAGACGGCTCCTCTTCGAACTGGACGAGCTGACCAGACAGCCCCTGCAACCCCGCCAGAGGCTGAGGATGATGAGCCTCCTCGAGGTCCCGGCCGGCACCGTGGTGAGAGAACAGCGGAGACGGCTGGAGCAGGCTCCGCAACCCTTCGGGCGCCACGCCACCGAGTCGCTCCAGCAGACCTTCACTCTCCTTCACGCCCTCGCCGGCGGTTTTCAGGAGACCGTCGACGCTTTCGAGGAGCGGCACCAGGAGTCGACCTCGGCGGCCACCTTCGCCATGCTGCACACCATGCGCCACCTGGGGACGATCCTCGAACTCTCCGCCCTCTTCCATCTCGAGCCCCCTCCCCATCTCTGGCACCGGCTCCATCAGCTCTATCAGAGGGCGCGCACCCTCCCCCCCAGGCGCTGGTGGCAGAAGCGCCACGCCACGGACGAGCTGCTGCGGGAGTACGGCTTCCTGCTGCTGCTCCATCTCGGCGACCCCGGTTCCCTCGAGCGAGCCCAGAACCGTCTGCTGGCGGACGAGTGTCGCCGACTCGCCCCCTGGCTGCGCATCGAGAGGGGAGACATGGATCCCGTGGCGAGCCACACCGCCTTCTGTCCCCTCTTCCTGGACGCCGGCCCCCATCTCCACCGGGTCAGCTATCCGCCCCGGGAACAGTGGCTGCAGTTGGTCCTGGACGAGGTGGTGGTGGCGTTGCGGGCGAGCCTGGAGGAGCACCCGGGCCCCGAAGGGGAGCGGGCCGCGGCCCCCCTCCGCCGCCTTCGACACCAGCTTCTGGAGCGCTGGTCTTCGAGCGAAGAGAACCGGGCCTGGCCCCGCAGCAGTTCGGTGGGCCGCCTGGAACTGCTCCATGGCCTCGATGCCATCGCCTCCCTGGCGACCCCCCCACCCGCCGATG
>JALTLT010000432.1 GCA_027001815.1 Gammaproteobacteria bacterium
TCCACCTCGTCGGTAAAGATCCGCACCGGGACCCTGCCTTTGTGAATCTCGAGCCTCACAGGCATCTGTATCACGGAGAGAGGGGAAGGCGTCGGCCGCCTCCCTCCCGATTCTCTCGCCCTCGCTGTGGATTTGGCCTATAGTCGTTGTAATGGAGCTTCCGCGGTGGATCTGCAACGACAATGGAAGTGTCCGGGCGCAGACACCGAGGATTCTTCAGGGCCCTTCCTTCGTTTCCCGGACACGCCAGCCGGCGTGATTTTCGATGTTCCTGGCGCCGGGTACGATGGAGGATCCACCATGAAGCACCCCTTGTCGACCCGTTTTCCCGTTCGCCTCCTGCAGCTCGCCTTTCTGTCGGCCCTGCTGATGACCTCTGCCGCCCATGCGGCAACCACTCTTCTCGGCATGCGCAGTGATCCCGGAGACTGGATCGGCGGAGGTCAGAGCTACCTCTACTTCTCCTCCGACGGCATCTTTGCCGCCAGCCGCAATTTCGACAACGGCGTATCGATCTCTTTCAGTTCCCTCGACGGATTGGAGTGGTGGAACCTCGATTTTGCGGCCCCTTTTGATGAGCCCCTGGTTCCGGGCGTGTATCCGGGCGCGATGCGCTTCCCTTTTCAGGATCCGGATCGTCCAGGACTCGATGTGCATGGCAACGGCCGGGGATGCAATACCCTCACCGGAAGGTTCAGGATCCATCAGGTGGAGTACGGAACGGGGGACGAGATCATCCGTTTCGCCGCCACCTTCGAGCAGCATTGCGAGGGTGCCATCCCGGCACTTCGTGGCGTGATCCTGTTCAATGCGATCGGTCCGGCGGTGCCCTGACAGGATGTTGAAAAAGGCCGTCCTGGCCTTTTTCAACGCCGGAAGCCGAAAATGCGATTTCCGGCTTCCTCACGTTTTCAATGAGGCCAGCAGCCTGTCCGACTTCAAGCTGAAGGTCACTCCGCTCCGAGAGGCGGGAAGGCCCTCCCGGGGGCGTTGGCGGCAAGGGTGAGCCGGAAAACGAGGAATGTCCGGTGGACATTCCTCCCGGCGAACGGGCTTGCCATGGATGGCAAGCCCCGGCCCTGCAAGCGGAGCAGGACCGCGCAGCGCCGCAGGCCGCCGACGAGCCCCCAGGGGTGAGGAGAGACCCTTCGTCCAGTGGACGAAGGAAGCTCTCCGAACGCCCCGCCAGGGATGGCGGGGCCGGGCTTTTCGGCGAAGCAGGACAGCAGAGCCGAAAAGGGTTCACGGCGTCCCCCGGGAGGGCCTTCCCGCCTCTCGGGGCCCCGCGGAAAGCACCAGAACCTGACCGCCTGTCAAAGTCCGACCGGCTGCTGGCCTCATTGAAAACGGCGGTGCATCCCTGCACCGCGGCACAGGCTGTCGAAAAACGGGGTTTTTCAACAGCCTGCCATGTCCCCCGGAAGGTCATTCGGCCACCCGCTCCAGCCGCTCTCTCATCTCGCAGGCGATGGCCGCGAGGTGACGTCGGTTCTCCTCCGGGAGGGAGCGCAACGACCGGACCTCGTCGGGATAGTCGATGGTCACCTGCAGCACCTCCTCGACGATCGTCCGCAGATGCGGCCGACGGAAGCCTAGGTCGAGGGCGAACCGCCTCAACGCCTCCTCGAAGCCGATGGAGCGGCCCGCCTCGTCCAGATCGCCGTAGCCGTCGAAGGGCATCGCCGCCAGCAGGTCGTGACGCCGCCAGGCACGCATGGGCGTGGGGTCGTAGACCGGTGAGAAGCCGGTCCACTCCCCTTCACGCCAGAGAGAGAGGTTCTCCAGGTGGAGGTCGCCGTTGCCGGTGGCGAAGGCGAGCAGCAGCCGCTTGAGCAGATGGGCCTTCGCCTCGCGGGGTTCGCTCACCAGCGGGATCGGTGACACGTCGATGGCGCGGCCGATGGCGTCGTAGCTGCTGCTGTAGTGGTTGGTGACCGTGCGGTCACCGCTCGCCATCACCGCATAGAGGCTCTCCGTGAAGAGGGGCGTCTGCTCCTGGTCGCGGTCGTAGCGTTCGATGGCGATCACCGGAACCCCACCCGCCTCCCCCAGCCAGTAGCGCGGTACCCGCAGGCCGGCACGGGCGTGGAGCTCGAGAGTCAGGGCCTCCAGTTCCGCGATTCCCCGGTAACCCTCCTTCTCGAACTTCACCACCACGTCGATCCGGCCCGGAGTCGGCCCCCGGCTGGGCAGGCCGACCCGCCCGTCCCAGCCCGTGTCGGGGATGGTGAGCAGCAGCTTGGGGATCGCGCCCCCGACGCTGGGGGTCGGCCCCAGTGTCTCGATGATCGCCGCTGCGTCCGCATCGAGCCAGGTGAGGAACTCCTTCAGGGAGAAGCCGATCCGCTCCCCGATCGGAAACAGCCCGGAGGGAGGCTCGGTCCGGTACCACGCTTCGGCGGTGGTGTCGTCCGGGAAGATGTCCAGATGGCCGATGCCGCCGTGGCCCGCCACCATCAGGATCGCCCAGTCGGCATCGAAGCCGGGGGC
>JALTLT010000433.1 GCA_027001815.1 Gammaproteobacteria bacterium
CCAACCTATTGTAAGGAATCTCTGATTTATTCAGAGATTCCTGCGGCACAGGGATGTGCCGCCAAAATCGATCACCGCAGGTGATCGATTTTGCAAGGGAGCCGAAAACCGCGTTTTTCGGCTCCCTTACTCTGACAATTCAGGGATGAATTGTTCAGAGATTCCGAAAATAAAATTGAGTGGGCCGCAGCCAGCGCTCCCACAGCCATGTTGGCCAGGCTTGCCGCAGAATGACTGCGGCGGCGCCTGTCCGCCTCGCTGTGAAAGCGCTGGCTGTGGCTGAATGTAATGTAAACCCTTGCCGGGTTAATAACATCCTGTCAGAGTCCGGCAGGCTGCCGGCCCTGGCCGCCGCGGGCCGGAACGTCCGACAGCTCCAGGGACACCAGCTCCCCCAGCGCCTCGGAGACCTCCGCGAGCCCCGGATACTGCCCGAAGGGTTCCGGATCGGCCCAGTGCATGCAGCGCATGCGCACGGGATCGGCGGGGCCCGCCGCCCGCAGCCGGAACTCGGTGGTGTAGCGCACCGCGGTGATGGAGCCCTCGGCGACCCACCCCGTTCCGAAGACGGCGACCCGCACCGGCGCCCGCTGGACGATCCACTCTTCCCGATAGATACCGGTCACCTCATAGCGGCCGGGGGGGATCGGGCGGACGACCTGGGCGAGATCGGCCAGTTCGATGCGGCAACTGGGATACCAGGGATCCACATCGTCGTCCGCGACCACCCGCCCCCCCTGGAGAGTCACCCCCGACAGGTAGGCCGGTACCTGGAGCGGACGATGCACGAACAGCGCCTCGACCCACCGTCCGTCCACCTCCGGGGGGCCGGCGGGCGGCACCCAGCCACAGGCGCCGAGGGTGAGGAACAGTGCGAAGACCCACCACCTGCCGATCATTTCCTGGCCTCCCTCGCCGATCGCCGACCGGCCACGTCCATCGATGGTCGTCCCGGACGACGGAATCAGTCGTTCTGGATCACGATCTGCGGGAACTTGGCGGCGTAGTTCTTCGCCTGCTGGGAGAGCTGGGCCGCGGTGCGCCGCGCGATCTCCCGGTAGATCTCGGCGATCCGGCTCTCCGGCTCTGCGACCACCGTGGGCTTGCCCGAGTCGGTCTCCTCACGGATACGGATATCCAGCGGCAGGGCGCCGAGGAAGTTGACGTCGTACTCCTCGGCCATGCGCTGGCCGCCGCCCTGACCGAAGATATGCTCCTCGTGACCGCACTTGCTGCAGATGTGGATCGACATGTTCTCCACGATGCCCAGTACCGGCACCTCCACCTTCTCGAACATCTTCAGACCCTTGCGCGCGTCGAGCAGGGCGATGTCCTGGGGAGTGGTGACGATCACCGCGCCGGAGACCGGCACCTTCTGCGCCAGGGTGAGCTGGGTGTCACCGGTCCCCGGCGGCAGGTCGATGATCAGGTAGTCCAGATCCTTCCAGTTGGTGTCCTTGAGGAGCTGCTCGAGGGCCTGGGTGACCATCGGGCCACGCCAGATCATCGGCGTATCCTCGTCGATCAGGAAACCGATGGACATGGACTGCAGGTGGTAGCTCACCATCGGCTCCAGGCTCTTGCCGTCGGTGGACTCGGGACGACCCGCCACACCCAGCATGCGCGGCTGGCTGGGGCCGTAGATGTCGGCGTCGAGGATGCCCACCGTGGCCCCCTCCTGGGAGAGCGCCAGCGCCAGGTTGACGGCGGTGGTCGACTTGCCGACGCCACCCTTGCCGGAGGCCACGGCGATGACGTTCTTCACCCCGTCGATGGTCTGCACGTTCTTCTGCACCGCATGGGCGACGATCTTCCAGGAGACGTTCACCTCGGCCGAAGAGACACCCTCGATCTCCTCCACCTTCTCCTTCACCATGGAGGCGAGCTGCTCCACCCAGCTCTTGGCCGGATAGCCCAACACCACCTCCACCTCGACCTTGTCGCCGTCCACTTCGATGTTCTTCACCGCCTTGGCGGCGACCAGATCCTTGTCCAGATGGGGATCGACCACCTGACGAATCGCCTCTTCCACCTGTTCCCGGGTAACGTCTGCCATGCTCTGAAACCTCCACGCAACGGGGCCGCCCACGGGCGACGGAATAACCCTCAGCGGGCCGCGAATCCTGCACCGCCCTCCCGAGCGGAGGGCAACGGGCAATTTGCGGTCCACTAAACTATACTGAATTGGTCGGGTATTATACACCAATCGGCGTCACCGACCAGTATTTCATGGAATACCGATGGAGCGGAGCAAAGACCGGCCGGCCAGCATGGGGAGAACGGAGAGCTCCCACGGCCTCTCCGGCCACCGGGCCGGCCCCTCTTCATCCACACCTCGACGAGGGGAAAATATGGCATTTCCCACAACCGGCCGAGGCGTTTCGCCCACTTCCACCTCCGACGGGGGTTTGGAAAACCCGTCACGCCCCCTTTCGAGCCTCCGGAGAACGGAAAGAATGCCTAACATTCCCCAATCCGATCAATCGGTTGCGAGAATCAAAAGTGGTAGAGCCCCCACCCCTGCGGGCCTCCCGGCCGAAACGCCCCGGAAAAGGAAAATCGGGATCGTCGGGCGCTTTCCAAATTCACGGAATCCATTATACTGAATTGATTTGATGCGATGTCGAGAAGATGAGCCGAAATCCGAGAAAGATCCTGGTCACCAGCGCGCTGCCCTATGCCAACGGGGACATCCATATCGGTCATCTGGTGGAGTACATCCAGACCGATATCTGGGCGCGCTTCCAGCGGCTGCGCGGCCACGAATGCTACTACGTCTGCGCCGACGACACCCACGGCACCCCCATCATGCTGCGTGCCCGCCAGGAGGGGATCACCCCGGAGGCGCTGATCGCCCGGGTCCACGACGAGCATCTGCGCGACTTCACCGGCTTCCACATCGCCTTCGACAATTACCACTCCACCAACTCGGAGGAGAACCGTGAGCTGGCCCAGGGGATCTACCGCCGCCTGCGGGACGCCGGGCTGATCGAGGCGCGCACCATCCGCCAGCTCTACGACCCGGAGCAGGAGATGTTCCTGCCCGACCGGTTCATCAAGGGGGAGTGCCCCAAGTGCCACGCCAAGGACCAGTACGGCGACGGCTGCGAGGCGTGCGGCACCACTTACGCCCCCACCGACCTCATCGCCCCCTATTCGGCGGTCTCCGGCGCCACCCCGGTCACCCGCGAGACCGAACACTACTTCTTCCGCCTCTCCGCCTGCGGCGACTTCCTGCGCGACTGGATGGCGCGGCCGCGACCCAATACCGGCGAACCGCCCCTGCAGCCGGAGGCGGCCAACAAGCTGGAGGAGTGGTTCGAGGCGGGGCTGCGCGACTGGGACATCACCCGCGACGCCCCCTATTTCGGTTTCGAGATCCCGGAAGCCCCCGGCAAGTACCTCTATGTCTGGCTCGACGCCCCGGTCGGCTACATGGCCAGCTTCCTCGACCTCTGCAGGCGCACCGGCCTCGACTTCGACGAGTTCTGGGGGCCCGAGAGCCAGACGGAGCTGTGGCACTTCATCGGCAAGGACATCCTCTACTTCCACGCCCTCTTCTGGCCCGCCACCCTCCACTTCGCCGGCTACCGCACCCCCGACAAGGTATGCGTGCACGGCTTCCTGACCGTCAACGGCCAGAAGATGTCCAAGTCGCGGGGCACCTTCATCGCCGCCCGCACCTATCTGGAGCACCTCGACCCGGAGTACCTGCGCTACTACTTCGCCGCCAAGCTCAACGACCGGGTGGAGGACATCGACCTCAACCTGGACGACTTCATCGCCCGGGTCAACAGCAACCTGGTGGGCAAGTACGTCAACATCGCCTCCCGCTCCTCGGGATTCATCACCAAACGCTTCGGCGGACGGCTGGCGGCGCAGATCACCGCCGAACAGGAGGCGCTCATCGGCCGTTTCCAGGAGGCCGCCGAGGCGATCGCCGAGTGTTACGAGCGACGCCAGTTCAGCGAGGCGATGCGGCGCATCATGGCGCTCGCCGACGAGGCCAACGAGTACTTCAACGACACCCGCCCCTGGGAGGTGGCCAAACGGCAAGGGGAGGAGCCGCAGCTCCAGCAGATTCTCACCACCTGCCTGAACCTCTTCCGCCTGCTCACCCTCTATCTCAAGCCGGTCCTGCCGCAACTGGCGGAACGGGCCGAGGAGTTCCTCAATATCCCCCCCTTGCGCTGGAGCGACGCCAGCCTGCTGCTGGTGGACCACGTCATCAACCCCTACCAGCATCTCATGACCCGCATCGAGCCGAAACAGGTGGAGGCGATGGTGGAGGCGAGTCGCGAGAATCTCGCCGGGAACTCCTCCGCCCCGTCACCCGCCGAGGAGAAGACCCCCTTGGAGCCCATCGCCCCCGAGATCACCATCGACGACTTCATGAAGGTGGACCTGCGCGTCGCGCGGTTGGTGGAGGCCAGGCCGGTGGAGGGGGCCGACAAGCTGCTGGCGCTCACCCTCGACCTGGGGGGCGAGACCCGCAACGTCTTCGCCGGAATCAAGAGCGCCTACGCGCCGGCCGACCTGGAGGGGCGACTGGTGGTGATGGTGGCCAACCTCAAGCCGCGCAAGATGCGCTTCGGCGTCTCCGAGGGGATGGTGCTGGCCGCCGGACCCGGCGGCGGCGACATCTTTCTGCTCTCGCCGGACAGCGGGGCCGAACCGGGCATGCGCGTGAAGTGACGGAGCGCCGAGGAGAAGCCCCTTGACCGAATTCCTGCTCATCCTGGTCAGCACCATCCTGGTCAACAACTTCGTGCTGGTGAAGTTCCTCGGCCTGTGCCCCTTCATGGGGGTCTCACGCAAGCTGGAGACCGCCACCGGCATGTCGCTGGCGACCACCTTCGTCCTCACCCTCTCCTCGGTGAGCAGCTACCTGGTGGACGCCTACATCCTCCAGCCGCTGGGGCTCGGCTACCTGCGCACCATCGCCTTCATCCTGGTGATCGCCGCCGTGGTGCAGTTCACCGAGATGGTGGTGCACAAGACCAGCCCGCTGCTCTACCAGGTGCTAGGCATCTTCCTGCCGCTCATCACCACCAACTGCGCGGTCCTCGGCGTCGCCCTGCTCAACAACCAGGAGGGGCACGGCTTCGTCCACTCCACCCTCTACGGCTTCGGCGCCGCGGTGGGCTTCTCCCTGGTGCTGATCCTGTTCGCCGCGGTGCGCGAGCGGGTGGCCGCCGCCGACGTGCCCGAATACTTCCGCGGCAACGCCATCGCCCTGATCACCGCCGGCCTCATGTCCATGGCCTTCATGGGCTTCGCCGGACTGGTGAAACCGTGATGCGGGAGAGAGCGCGTTGCTGACCGCCATCGTCACCATGACCCTGCTGGCGGCCCTCATCGGCCTGGTGCTCGGCTACTCGGCGATCCGCTTCCGGGTCGAGAGCGACCCGGTGGTGGACAAGATCGACGCCATCCTGCCCCAGACCCAGTGCGGCCAGTGCGGCTACAGCGGCTGCCGTCCGTACGCCGAGGCGATCGCCGCCGGCGAGGCGGAGATCAATCTCTGCCCGCCCGGTGGGGAGGCGGTGATCCAGGCCCTGGCCGACCTCCTGGGCCGCGACCCCAAACCCCTCGACGCCGACCACGGCGAGGAGAAACCGAAACAGGTGGCGGTGATCGACGAGCAGCTATGCATCGGCTGCACCCTCTGCATCCAGGCCTGCCCGGTGGATGCCATCCTCGGCGCCGCCAAGCAGATGCACACCGTCATCGCCGAGGAGTGCACCGGCTGTGAGCTGTGTCTCCCCCCCTGCCCCGTGGAGTGCATCTCCATGGCGCCGGTGAAGGAGGACATCAACACCTGGAAGTGGCCCTTCCCCAGGGCCGCTGAGGGGGGCGCATGAGCGGGCGCAGGCTCCACGAATTCCCCGGCGGACTGAAACTGGAGGGGCACAAGAGTCTCTCCAACGCCCATCCCATCCGCCGCGCACCACTCTCCGAGCTGCTGGTGATCCCCCTGCAGCAGCACATCGGCGAGCCGGCGGAACCGCTGGTGAAGGTGGGCCAGAAGGTGCTCAAGGGCGAGCCCATCGCCAAGCCCCAGGGCTACATCAGCGTGCCGATCCACGCCAGCAGCTCCGGCACGGTGATCGCCATCGACGACCACCCGGTGCCCCACCCTTCGGGGCTCTCCGCCCCCTGCATCCTGATCAAGACCGATGGCGACGACAAGTGGTGCGAACCGCCCCGCTTCATCCTCGACGACTGGCGGGAGATGGAACCGAGCGCCCTGCGCAACCGCATCCGCGAGGCGGGTATCGTCGGCCTCGGTGGCGCCGGCTTCCCCACCTTCATCAAGCTCAACCCGGGCACCGCGCCGGCGGTCGACTGGCTGATCCTCAACGGCGCCGAGTGCGAACCCTACATCACCTGCGACGACCTGGTGATGCGCGAACGGGCCGAACAGATCGTCGGCGGGCTGCTGGTGATGCGTCATGCCCTGCATGCCGCCCGCTGCCTGATCGGCATCGAGGACAACAAGCCCGAGGCGATCGCCCGCCTCGGCGAGGTGGTGGCCGCCCTGGGCGACGACACCATCGAGGTGGTACCGGTGCCGACCCGCTACCCCGCCGGGGGCGAGAAACAGCTCATCAAGGTGCTCACCGGTCGCGAGGTACCCAGCAACGGCCTGCCCCTGGACGTGCGGGTGGTGTGCCACAACGTGGCCACCGCCGCCGCCGTCTTCCAGGCGGTGGAGGATGGCAGGCCCCTCGTCTCGCGGGTGGTGACGGTGACCGGCCACGGCATCCAGGATCCCTGCAATCTGGAGGTCCCCATCGGCACCCCAGTGGAGGACCTGCTGCGCGAGGCGGGCCACTTCACCGACTCCTTCGAGAGGCTGATCATCGGCGGCCCGATGATGGGTTTCGAGATCACCAGCCTGCGGGTACCAGTGATCAAGACCACCAACTGCCTGCTGGCCGTCGCCCGGGATGAACTGCCGGGGGCCGGGCCGCAGCTCCCCTGCATCCGCTGCGGCGCCTGCGCCGAGACCTGTCCCGCCCGGCTCCAGCCGCAGATGCTCTACTGGTACAGCCAGGCCCGCGACTTCGACCGGGTACAGGACTTCAAGCTCTTCGACTGCATCGAGTGCGGCTGCTGCAGCTATGTCTGCCCCAGCCACATCCCGCTGGTCCACTACTACCGCTACGCCAAGACCGAGATCTGGGCCCGGGAGCGGGAGCGGGAGAAGGCGGATCACGCCCGGCGCCGCCACGAGTTCCGTCAGGAGCGGCTGGAACGGGAGAAGCGCGAACGCCAGGAGCGCCTCAGGAAGAAGCAGGCGGCCGCCAAGGCGGGGAGCGACAAGAAGGCGGAGATCCAGGCTGCCCTGGCGCGGGTGAAACAGAAGAAGGCGAAACAGGCAGCCGACGGCGAGGCGACGGACAAATGAGCGGCGTTCTCCACAGCTCTCCCTTCATCCACGGCGGCAACCGGGTGGACCGGTTGATGCGCCAGGTACTGCTCGCCCTGCTGCCCGGCATCGTGGTGGCCACCGCCCTGATGGGTATCGGCGTGCTGGTCAACCTGGTGGTCGCCTCCACCACCGCGCTGCTCGCCGAGTGGGCGATGGTCCGCATCCGGCGCCGTGACGCCGGCGCGGTGCTGGCCGACACCAGCGCCCTGCTCACCGCCGTCCTTCTCGCCCTGGCACTGCCCGCCTACGCTCCCTGGTGGCTGGTGGTGGTCGCCACCGGTTTCGCCATCGTCGTCGCCAAGCAGCTCTACGGCGGCCTCGGCCAGAACCCCTTCAACCCGGCCATGGTGGGCTATGTGCTGGCGATCATCTCCTTCCCCCGCGAGATGACCACCTGGCCCACCCTCGGCTTTCCCCCCGAGGTGGGCATCGGCCAGCAGCTCGCAATCCAGTTTCTGGGCGCCGTGCCGCCCGACGCGGTCACCGCCGCCACACCCCTCGATTCGGTGAAGACCCACCTCGGCATGGGCGAGACCCTCTCGGAGATGACCACCGCCTCCTTCCTCGGCACCCTCGGCGGCGCCGGCTGGGAGTGGATCAATCTCGCCTTCCTCGCCGGCGGCGCCTGGATGCTGTGGCGCGGAACCATCCGCTGGCACATCCCGGTGGCGATGCTCGGCAGCCTCGCCACCATGGCGCTCCTCTTCTGGATGGTGGACGGCGACCGTTTCGCCTCGCCCCTCTTCCACCTCTTCAGCGGTGCCACCATGCTCGGCGCCTTCTTCATCGCCACCGACCCGGTGACTGCCGCCGCCAGCCCCCGGGGCCGTCTCCTCTATGCCGCCGGCATCGGCATCCTCACCTGGCTGATCCGTAACTTCGGCGGCTACCCCGACGGGGTCGCCTTCTCGGTGCTGCTGATGAACATGGCGGTGCCGGCCATCGACTACTACACCCGGCCGCCGGTCTTCGGCGAACGCCAGGGAGACGACAGCGATGTGGCGTAGCATCCTCGCCTCCACCCTGATGCTGGCCCTCTTCGGCCTGGCCGGCAGCGCCCTGGTCGCTTTCACCTGGGAGGGGACCCGCGATCGGATCGCCATGAACGAGAAGCAGGAGCTGCTGCGCGCCCTGCACGCCATCGTGCCGCCGGAACTCCACGACAACGACATCTACCACGACACCCTGGAGCTCGATGTCCCCTCCCTGCAGGGGCGGGGCGAGAGACTGGTCGCCTATCGGGCACGACGCAACGGCGAGCCGGTGGCGGTGGTCCTCACCACCGTCGCCCCCAACGGCTACAGCGGCGCCATCCATCTGCTGGTGGGTGTCCGCCACGACGGGACGCTGGCCGGCGTGCGGGTGGTCTCCCATCACGAGACACCGGGGCTGGGTGACGGCATCGAGGAGGGGAAGTCGGACTGGATCCTCCGTTTCACCGGCCGCTCCCTGGGCGACCCGCCCCTCGAGAAGTGGAAGGTGAAACGGGACGGGGGTGTCTTCGACCAGTTCACGGGCGCCACCATCACCCCTCGGGCGGTGGTCCAGGCGGTCCGGCGGACGCTGGTCTTCTTCCGCGAGCACCGGGAGGAGCTCTTTGCCCCCGCACCCACGCACGGCAACGATGGAGGAAGCGAAGATGGCTGACAGGATGGGCGAGATCCTCCGCAACGGTCTGTGGGAGAACAATCCGGGCCTGGTCCAGTTGCTGGGGCTCTGCCCCCTGCTGGCGGTCACCGGCACCACCATCAACGGCCTCGGCCTCGGCCTGGCCACCACCGCCGTGCTGCTCGCCTCCAACCTCACCGTCTCGCTGATCCGCGACTTCGTCCAAAGCGAGATCCGCATCCCGGTCTTCGTCCTGGTGATCGCCTCCTTCGTCACCGCGGTGGAGCTGGCGATGCACGCCTGGGTCCACGACCTCTACAAGGTGCTCGGCATCTTCATCCCGTTGATCGTCACCAACTGCGCCATCATCGGCCGCGCCGAGGCCTACGCCTCCAAGAACCCGCCGCTGGCCGCCAGCCTCGATGGCCTCGCCATGGGGCTCGGCTTCACCGCCGTGCTGGTCACCCTGGGCACCCTGCGTGAACTGCTCGGTACCGGCATGATCCTCAACCACGCGGAGCTCATGTTCGGCGAGGGTGCGCGCGCCCTCAAGGTGGTGGTGTTCGAGGAGTACCGCGGTTTCCTGCTCGCCATCCTTCCCCCGGGCGCCTTCCTCGGCCTCGGCCTGCTGATCGCCGCCAAGAACTGGATCGACAAGCGACGCGAACGGAGAGCGGCGCGCAAGGCCGTCGCCCCCACCACCGG
>JALTLT010000434.1 GCA_027001815.1 Gammaproteobacteria bacterium
AACGGACCCGGGTTCTGGCGTCTCCCCATTTTTTCACTTCATCATTCCGAGTAGTCCGGGCGTATCCGCGAACAGGTCGGGTTGTGGCGGCGCAGTGGCTCTGGAGTCCCGCCGGCGACGCAACCAGGGGTGGAAGATCACCCGGGCCGCGCTGAACAGGCGCTGCCACCCGGCCAGCAGGCTGTAAAACGGGAAGACCGGGGGTCTTTTGGGCTTCTGGCGCCTGGCCTTCTCCAACAGCTTTCCACCATCGTCCTGGTAGGCCGCCAGCAAGGCCCACGCCAGACTGGCCAGCGCCACCAGATTCTGCAGTGTGGTGAAACACCGCGCCTGCACCCCCTCGAGTTCAAAACCCTGCTTGCTGAACCGGTAGCCCTCCTCGCAGGCCCAGCGGTCCAGATAACTGTGGATCAGCCGCTCACCCTGGCGGCGTCCCCGCACCGCTCGGGTCGTCACCAGCACCAGCGGCTCCCGCTTGCCGTGGCGCACCACCACCATCCACAGGGGCTTGTCGGGGTACTCGCGCAAGGCCACCCGCGTAATGCCAAACGGCACCTCCTTCTTCTGACCCCGACGCAGGCTGCAGCGGTGCTTCAGCGGCAGGTCTCGGGCAATCTGCTGGGCTGTTTTCTGATGGCCGCGCCACAGCCAGAACCGTCGATTGGCCGCACGCACCAGAACATCCCACTCATCCTCGAGCCAGACCTTCCACAGGGTGCCACGATCCCCGCCCCGGTCAATGACCCACAAGGGCTTCACCTGAAGGTGCCGTCGCACCTCCTCCATCACCGACAGAATGTCCCCGTTCTCGCTCCGATAACCTTCACGCTCGGAAGACAACAGCCGGGTGACCAGCGGCAGCGTCTTCCTCCGCTTCACGTCCCGGGCCACCACGCTCAGCAAGGGATAGCCACCCACAATGTCTCCCTTGTCTCCATCCCGGACCCGCCCGCGCTGCTCACTCCGGGGCGCACCGTCCCGGTTCAAGTCCCCCGGGTCGATGGCCAGAATCATCTCCCCGGTAATCAACGGCGCAATCTGTTTCAGCTGCAACTGCTCCGCCGCCCAGCTCACCTCGCTGTGACTCCCCAGCATCCGCGAAATCCTCTTCTGCGTGTGATGCAACCGGCAGGGCTCCTTGAGCGCCCGCGCAATCTCCGACTGCTTGAGAGTGCCGCTGCTGAGAATGCCGAAGGTCGTCTCAAGAATCAGCTTCTTCACCGGCCGCTTGATCAACGACGGCAGTCCATCCACCCAACCGCTCAGACGGGCTTTCCATTTGGTGCGTTCTCTGGCATCTTGTGTCATCGGAGTTTTCCTTGGGGTTCAATGGCTTGTTTGCACTTCCATTTTACCCCATCGAAAACTCCGATTCTTTATCTACGTCACGTATCCCTCTTTGTTTTCAGACCCTTAAAATACACCTCGTGAAAAAATGGGGAAACGCCAGACCCGGGTTCGCACGGAGAAGTTCTGAAGCGGTGCCGCCCCGGCTTCACCTCCGTCCCCGGGCTGCGGAATGGCGCTGCCTCGGCACCGGCAGGAACTCCACCGTGGGGATCGTCTGTTTCGGCTGGGGGTAGAGGGCCATCAGCTCCAGGATCTCCTCGGGCATCTCGGTGGAGACGTTCAGCCCCAGCTCTCCGGCCGCTGCAGGGGTGATGGGGTAGTCGTGGGTCCAGGTGCCGGTGGAGAGCCGCTCCGCCACTTCCCCTGCCTTCTTCTCCGGCAGGGTTCCCTCCAGCAGCTCTAGCACCGCCTCTTTCACCTGGGCGATCGCCTTGCGGCCCACGTCGGCCAGGATCAGGGTGCGGTCGTCCACCTCCGCGACCGGTTTCTCCTCGGCCACCTTCACCACCGAGGCGGCGGGGAACTCCCCCAGTTGCGGGTCCACTGGTCCCAGTACCGCGTCGGGCGACATGACGATGCGGTCGGCGGCCAGGGCGATGAGGGTACCGCCCGACATGGCGTAGTGAGGGACGTAGACCGTCACCTTGCCGCGATGGCGCTTGATGGCCCGGGCGATCTGCAGCGAGGCGAGCACCAGTCCGCCGGGGGTGTGCAGCACCAGGTCGATGGGGGTGTCGGGATCGGTGAGGTGGATCGCGCGCGAGACCGCCTCCGAGTCCTGGATGTCGATGTAGCGGACCAGCGGGAAGCCGAGCAGGCGCATGGTCTCCTGGCGATGGACCAGCAGGATCACCCGCGAGTCATGCTTGCGTTCGATGCGCGAGATCTTCTTCTGTCGCGCAGACTCCAGCAGCCGAAGCTGGAGCACCGGCTGCATGGCAGAGAGAATGAAGAAGAGCCAGAAGAGGTCCATCATGTTCATGGTTGATGCTCCGGACTAATGATTTTTTCGACGGCCGTGAGGCCACGCCTCGCCCCGCGGCCCATAACCCAGTACCCCCTCGTCGGGGAAGTAGCGACGCTGCGGTACCCGCATGATGCTCAGCAGCGCCATGCCGGCGG
>JALTLT010000435.1 GCA_027001815.1 Gammaproteobacteria bacterium
GCACTACCTGCCAACCAGGCGAGCCAGAAGTCGAGAGGACCTCCTTTCCGGAAGGCCCGCTCCCTCGATGCACTCCATAGCACCACCGCGCCGAGCGCCAGAGCAGGTGCCCCATGGAAGGAAGCCGACATCAGGACGAAAATGCCGGCTACCGGATACCGGTGCCCCCCCTTTCGCATCACGAGAATCAGCCAACCGATCAGGGCAAGGAGAGTCGACACCACCAGAGGCGATGGAATCCTCCACAAGTAGAGCGCGGGGAACATGAAGAGCGGTGTGACCACCCAGGCGGCACCACGCCCCAAGCCACTGTACAGATGGCGATGGATCACGAGGATGCTCAGGATGACGAGAACGCCCGTCAACAACCGACCCGCAACGACGCCACCGGGAAGAATCGCGGCCGCCGCGGCTTCGAATCGGTAGTCCAGACCGATCGAACTCGTCCATGTCAACCAGGCCAGACCCACCAGGGCAAGGACCACCAGGGAACTCCGCATGCCTTCCACATGCAGCAACGTCGCCACTTGCGGAGATACCGTTTCCTTCACTCGCATCAGCCCCCGGACCATTGATTGGGGCAAGAGCGGGATCTCCTTGCGCCTCAGCGCCGGGGCTTCGATCCAGTGCCACGAGGCCATGGCGATCGTCAATATGGCGGGAAAGGAGGCGCCGAAGAGTGTCAGTCCATCCCACGAAGGATTGCGGGTGGAAAACATCTGCTGGATGGGAAAGGCAAAGATGTAGAGACCATAGGAGTAGTCTCCGATCCTGTTGAAATGACGTAACCATCCGCCCGGGACGTAGGCAAACCAGAATACGGCGTAGGTAGTCGCGGCACCCAGAACCCAGGGGTGATAGGAAGTGCCTCTCGAGAACCAGGCCATGATTGCGAACATCAGCAGAAGGAGCCCATGGAGGGGGATCCGTGAACGGAGAAGATAGACGAGCGTACCGGCGGAGAAGAAGAGCGCCAGCCGCTCCACCGACCCTTCACCCCACAGGAAGACGAGCAGGTCGGGAACCAGGATCCATGCCGTGAGCAGCAGCAGGAGGGCGATCAGGAACCGGCGCCAGCTTCCGAGAAAACCGAGCAATCCCAGCAGGGGGACCATGAGATACATGCGAAACTCGATCGGAAGGGTCCAGAGTGACGCATTGACACGCCCGGCGTAGTTGGAAGATTCGAATACGCCGGGCAAGGAGTGACGCACGTCGATCAGAAGGCCGTTGAAGACCAGGTAGCTCCAGGTCTCGGAACGGGAGAAGTACTGCTGGAAGGAGAGTGTGGTGAAGAGCGGGCCGACAATGAAGACGGTCAGCAGCAACATGACCCACAAGGCCGGAAAGATGCGCAGAAAACGCGCCTTCATGTACTGGCTCAGCGAGCGACGGCGGTCGAAACTGCGAGCAATGAGAAAGCCGCTGATCACGAAGAAGGCGTCGACGGCCACATGGCCGATATTCGCCCCCAGGATCGAAAAGAAGGGATCCTTCTGAATCGCAATGGCGTAACTATGGGAAAAGATGACCGCCGAGGCGGCCAGGAACCGGAGCAGATTGAAATTGTTGTCCCGGCCGCCACAGAAGTGCTCCACTCTGCGCTCCGAAGATACGAGAGCACCTGGAAGCTTTCCAATTCGACGAGAGAGGTGGTGAAGGACGGATCTCCTCCTCTCAGCAGTCTCCATACTGGACCCTCGTCCACTCCCGATAGCTTCCGTCCATCACTGCTCGCCACCACGCCTCGTTCTCCAGGTACCAGCGCAGCGTCTTGCGGAAACCACTGTCGAAGCTCTCCCGCGGCCCGAACCCCAGTTCGTCCCGCAGCCTGCTCGCATCGATGGCGTAGCGCCGGTCGTGACCCGGCCGGTCCTTGACGTAGGTGATGAGATCGCGCCCATGGCCCCCTTTCACCACCGGACAGGCGGGGAAACGCGCCGCCAGCGATTCGTCCTCCCCGAACGCCTCCTCCACCAGGTCGCACAGCCGCTCCACGATCTCCAGGTTGGTGCGCTCGCAGTTGCCGCCGATGTTGTACACCTCCCCCCGCCGTCCCGACTCGATGATCCGCTCGATCGCCCGGTTGTGGTCCTCCACGTAGAGCCAGTCCCTCACGTTGCGTCCGTCACCGTAGATGGGCAGTGAACGACCCTCCAGCAGGTTGATCAGCATCAGCGGGATCAGCTTCTCCGGAAACTGGTACGGCCCGTAGTTGTTGGAGCAGTTGCTGGTGGTCACCGGCAGACCGTAGGTGTGGTGGTAGGCCCGCACCAGGTGGTCCGACGCCGCCTTGGAGGCCGAGTAGGGGGAGTTGGGGGCGTAGGGGTGGGCCTCGGTGAAGGGGGCCTCCCCCGCCTCCAGCGAACCGTATACCTCGTCGGTGGAAACGTGGTGGAAGAGCGGGTCGGCCGGTGCATCGTCCGACTCCAGCCACACCGCGCGCGCCGCCTTCAGCAGGCTG
>JALTLT010000436.1 GCA_027001815.1 Gammaproteobacteria bacterium
AGGACTACGAGCAGCTCGCCATCACCCTTGACCGCGAGTTCGGGCGCCTCGACGGTCTGGTCCACAATGCGGCGATGCTGGGTGCCCTGAGCCCCCTGGCTCACCACGACATCCAGCTCTGGTTCCAAGTGATGCAGGTGAACCTCAACGCCCCCTTTCTCCTCACCCGCGCCTGTCTGGGGCTGCTCAATGCGGCGGAAGATGCCTCGCTGCTGTTCATCGGAGACGACTGCCAGCGCGCCTACTGGGGTGCCTACGGCGTCTCCAAGGCGGGAGCGGCGGCGCTGGCCACCATCCTCGCCGACGAACTCGAGACCAACACCGCGATCCGCGTCAACGTGGTGGAGACGGGCCCCTTCCGTTCCGCCCTTCGAGCCCTCGCCTACCCGGGAGAGGATCCCAACCAACTACCTGCCGCCAGTGACCTGGTTCCGGCCCTGATCCGTCTGCTGGGTCCCGACGGGAAGCCGCTGCGCGGACGTCGCCTCCGACTGGCGGCCTAGCAGGATGTTGAAAAGGGCCAGGACGGCCTTTTTCAACATCCTGACAGACCCGAGGAACGCCCCCTGGTGTCGGTGGATGATGTTGACGAGCCACACTCTTCTTTGGCTCTTCCGGAAGAAGAACCGACGGAACTCCGTCGGAAGGTCGGCGGATTGGGTTGCCGGCGGCAAAGGCTGGCCGCCCGAACGCGACGGAAATTTGACCAAATCTTCTTTGCGATTGGCCACTACAACCACAACGTGATGATTTAAAAGGAATTGTCTTCGAGAAAAGGGAACCTGGCACGCTTTACGCATGGCAGTGGCCAACACCAACGGAACAGAAGCCACGCCCATGCTCACATCCAACCCGCTACGTCAGGAGCACCAGGTCAACGGGGACAACGCGCATCTCTTCAATCCCGCCGCGCCGACGCACCCCTCGGACGACGCCCGTGACCTGGTGGCGCCATGGGCCCGGCAGCGCGCTGTCGAGCTGACCCTCCGCCTGCAGACCACCCTGGAGGTGGAGCAGCTCGTGGAGTTCTTCAGTGAGGAGCTGCGCGGACACCTGGGTCATAGTTGCCTCTACTACACCAATGATCGCCTTGCGCTCGAGGTGAAGGTGGGGAGAAGGGCCCCCCACTCCTGTGCCTACAACCTGCTGGTGGGCAACCAGCCCCTGGGAGAGCTGGTCTTCTGCCGCCACAAGCGGTTCTCCGCCGAGGATCAGGCCACCATCGAATACCTGCTGGGCTGCCTGATCTATCCCCTGCGCAACGCCCTGATGTACTTCGAGGCCCTGGAGACCGCCAATCGGGATCCCCTCACCGGCACCGGCAACCGCATGGCCTTCGAGAGCCAGTTCGACCGGGAGATCACTCTCGCCAGTCGTCACGGGACCCCCTTCTCGCTGATGATCATCGACGTCGACCATTTCAAGCGGGTCAACGACCGTTACGGCCACCTCTCCGGTGACTGTGTGCTGCGGGACATCGCCTCGATCATCCAGCGCTGCATCCGTACCTCCGATCTCCTCTTCCGGTACGGTGGAGAGGAGTTCGTCCTGCTGCTGAGCAATACAGAGTGCAGAGGCGCCCACCGCCTGGCGGAACGGATCCGCAAGGCGGTGGAGAAGGAGCGTTTCGACTACCTGGCGAACGACGCCCGGGTCTCGGTGAGCATCGGCGGCGCCTGCCTGACCGAGGGCGAAACGGGCAACCAGCTCTTCCAGCGGGCGGACGCGGCCCTCTATTCGGCCAAGGCCGCCGGCAGAAACCGCGTCGAGTTCAGTTCGGCCGACGGCTGACAGGGTGTTGAAAAACACCGTTTTTCGACACCCTGTGCCGCGGTGCAGGGATGCACCGCCGTTTTCGATGACGACGAGTCATTGAAAACGTGAGGAAGCCGGAAATCGCATTTTCGGCTTCCGGCGTTGAAAAAGGCCAGGACGGCCTTTTTCAACATCCTGCTGAAGGGCCGAGACCGACGCATCGACCACAGAATGTTCACCCCCGGTATAGCGATCCTCGCTATGCGTTTCGCGGCCCCAGGGAAGAGGCCGCCTCTCTTTTGCCTCTCCCACCCCACCGGACCCTCTCACGCCGCCCGATGCTGGAGCAGATCCATCAGTCGCGGAGCGATCTTCTGCAGGGAGAGAACCTCGTCCACCGCGCCCAGCCTGACCGCCGAACCCGGCATGCCCCAGACCACGCTGCTCTTCTCGTCCTGGGCAAGGGTGTAGGCCCCCGCATCCCGCATCGCCAGCATCCCCTGGGCGCCGTCGTTGCCCATGCCGGTGAGCATGATGCCGATCGCATTACTCCCCACGTGGTCGGCCACCGAGTGGAAGAGCACGTCCACGGAGGGGATATGACGATTGACCCGTTCGCCGGCGAAGACCCGGCACGCGTAGCGGGCACCGTCACGGAAGACCTCCAGATGACGGCCGCCCGGTGCCACCACCGCGTGGCCGG
>JALTLT010000437.1 GCA_027001815.1 Gammaproteobacteria bacterium
GTATGAGCGGGTGAGCATATCGTTGTCTCCTGATATACTCCCGGAGCATTGCGAGCTCTCCTCCTTATATTAGGGTAACTCTGAACAATTCATCCCTGAATTGTCAGAGTACGGGAGCCGAAAAACGTGGTTTTCGGCTCCCTTGCAAAATCAATCACCGCAGGTGATTGATTTTGGCGGCACATCCCTGTGCCGCAGGAATCTCTGAATAAATCAGAGATTCCTTAGGAGGGCTGCGGCCTGCAGAGAGTTTCCGCCGGGAGAGATGGCGATTCGGTGACATTCCAGGAGGTAGCGGATATGAGCGGTTCCCCCTTCGATCTTCAGGAGCAGGAGGCGTGGCAGGTCTGGCGGCGCTGGAAGCTGGAGGTACGACCCCGCTGCGTGGCGGAGCTGGTGGTCCGGGTGCGCGATCCTTTCGCTCTCGCGGCGGAGGAGAAGGAGGCGATCCTCGATCGCTGCAGGCGGGCCAACATGGCGGTCTACCAACTGGCCGAAGGTCCGGGAGACAGGGAGGTGGTGCGTGCCATCGGCCTCCAGCTCGGCCTGCGGCGGCTCGACCACAACCTCTGTGCGGACGAGGACAGCATCACCTCCCTGCGAGTCCGCAAGGACCGTTCCCGCAACGAGGGGTATGTTCCGTACAGCAACCGGCCGCTCACCTGGCATACCGACGGTTACTACAACCTGCCGGAACACACCATACGCGGGTTGCTGCTGCACTGTGTGCGGGATGCGGCGAAGGGCGGCGAGAATCTGCTCCTCGACCACGAGCTGGTCTACCTGCGGCTGCGTGACATGGAGCCGCGCTACATCGAGGCGCTGATGGCGGAGGACGCCATGACCATCCCGCCGAACATAGAGAACGGGGTGCGGATCCGCGGTGCCCGCTCCGGGCCGGTCTTCTCGGTCGATGCCGTCAGCGGGGCGCTGCACATGCGTTACAGCGGCCGCATGCGCAATATCGAGTGGCGGGACGATCCGCTGACCCGCGAGGCGGTGGAGGCGATGCGCGAGCTGATGGATGAGTCGCGCAATCCGGATATGTTCCGTCACCGCATGCAGCCGGGCCAGGGGCTGATCTGCAACAACGTGCTGCACAATCGCACCGGTTTCGAGGATGACGAGGCGACCGGAAGGACCCGCCTCATGTTGCGGGCACGTTACTACGACCGGATCGCCGAAACCGGTCCGCTGGATGCGCCTCTGGCCGCCTGAAGCGGTCGTCACCGAATGCCGGCTCCCGATCGGGGCCGAAGGAGAGACGGGAAATGCTGTGGCTGAGCGAGATTCTCTTGCAGAACCACGACGTGGAGTCGTTCGAGGAGCTGATTCCGCTGATCCAGGAGGCGGCGGCCCGGGGAGAGATCTTCTTCCGCATGGATGTCCGGCCGCCCTTTCCGGATACACCCGAGGACTGGGAGGATCGCCTCGAGGCGGCCTTCAGCAGCGTGAGCAACCGATGAGTCGCGACGGCCGTCCGGCCCGTCCGACTGTCTCCCCGCGAGCGAGAGGGGGAGTGGAGTGAACAGAGAGATGATGAACAGTGAAGAGATGGCCCGCATGCTGGGCCTGGGCAACGATCTGCACGCCGATGACGCCTCCACCCAGCTCGAGTCGCATCTGATCTCCATCGAGGATCGGCTGCGGGAGCTGGCCCATGGCGATCCTCTGGAGAGGGGGCGGGTGGAGCTGGAGAGGGCGCGCACCCTTGTCGCCCTGGGCCGGGGCGAAGAGGCGTGGCCGGTGGCGCGGCCGCTGGTGGACCTGTTCGTCGGCGCCGAGGAGTGGGAGCTGGCGGTCGAGGCGTGTGACGCCCTGTTCCTGACCGAGCAGCCGGAGGCACTGGTCGCCCTCGGCAACGGTCTGTGGCTCTCCATCACCTATCCGGTCGATCCGGAGCTGACGGTGGCTCTGCTCCAGCACGTGGTGGACGAGACACCCCCCGACTCCGACGGTGCGGCGGTGGCCGCGGCGGTGGCGGCCTGGATCGTGGATCTGCGGGCACCGGAGGAGGCGGAGGACCTGCGTTTCTTCGTCCAGCGGCTGCTGGGTACGGTGGCCCAGCGTCACAGCCAGGTGGAGAGCGAGGAGCAGTTCCGCTTCTGGGTGCAGAAGCTGGAGCTGGACGAGCCCGACAAGTTCATGGTGCGCATGCGCAACGTGGTCGATGTACTGGTCCAGGACGACTGGTGGTTCGATCGGGAGGCGCTGCAACAGGCGCTGCCGGTGAACTGAGATGCTCTGGCAGGAGGACGAGAACCGGGAGATCGAGGTCCCCGAGCGGGTAGTGGACGTCAACTTCCGGATCAACACCAAGTGCATCCCTCTCGAGCACGCCTGGCTGCTCTCCACCGCCCTGCGGGAGCGGCTGCCGTGGCTCGAGGAGGAGGAGCACGTGGCCATCCACACCATCCACGGGCCGGAATCGGGCAACGGCTGGTATCGTCCGGACGATGCCGAGACGGAGCTGCTCTACGTCTCCCGACGGACCCGCATGACCCTCCGCCTGCCGGTGGCGCGGGTGGAGGAGGCGATCGGCGCGCTGGAAGGGAAGCCCCTGAGGCTGGGGAGCTTCGAACTGCTGCCGGACAGGCCGAGTGTCCATCCCCTCAGCAAGTCCTCGACCCTCTTCTCCCGCCACGTGGTGACCCGGCCGGAAGAGCCCGAGGAGGAGATGGTGCAGCGCCTGGCCGACGAGCTCCAGGAGATGGGTATCCGGGTGAAGAAGCTGCTCTGCGGCAGGGAGTCGCGTCTCCACCACCCGCAGGGGGAGGTGCTGACCCGCAGCGTGATGGTGGCGGATCTGCGGGTGGACGAGGCGGTGAGACTGCAGGAGAGGGGGCTGGGTCCCCAGCGGCTGATGGGTTGCGGCATCTTCATCCCCCACAAGGATATCGCCACCCTCAACGACTGAGTCCCGAAGGCTTTTCCGCCTCGGGTCGCCCCTCCCGTTTGAACTTCAACCGTTAGAATATTAGGATATTCTGCCGACGACTGCGCCGGCGGTCTTGTCCGGTGCGTCTGCGGGTCGCTGTGGCACGGTTCCGAGATCCGACCGGCGAAGAGAATCGGGGATGAATTCCCGCCCCGAGGTGTGGCCTCTCCGCCTTTCCCCGCCGGATGCGCATGGTGGCCTTTTCTTTCAGCCCAATGAAGAGACGGAGGTTGATCCATGGCCTATGAAGTCGACGGCAAGACCATCGAGTGCGATGAGCGCGGTTATCTGGTGAACCAGGCGGACTGGAACGAGAAGGTAGCGGAAGTGATCGCCGCGGAACAGGGTCTGGAGCTGACCGAGAAGCACTGGGACCTGATCAACTACCTGCGCGACGAGTACTTCAACAACAATCAGAACCAGCCCAACACCCGGAACATCCTCAAGGCGATGTCGGCCAAGTGGGGGGTCAAGCTGAGTCAGAAGGATCTCTACGATCTCTTTCCGCGAGACCCTTCCAAGCAGGGGCCGATGGTGGCTGGTCTCCCCGAGACGCGGCGCAAGGGGGGGTACTGATCTCCTGCACCTCTCCGCTGACGTGAAAGAGGCCCCGTCCAGGGGCCTCTTTCACGAGATGTGCCCGGTATCGCCCGACGCCGGTCGGGGATGCCCCGGGGGCGGGCGTCCGCTTCCGGAAGGCGATGCCTCCCGGGCTCAGCGCTCCAGATACTTCAGCTTGTCCGGCTTGCCGTTCCACTCGTCTGCTTCGGGCAGCGGATCGATCTTCTGGTTGATCACCGGCCACTGGCGGGAGAGCTCCTCGTTGAGGGCGAGGAACTGCTCCTGATCGGGCGGCAGGTCGTCCTCGGCGAAGATCGCCTCCGCCGGACACTCGGGCTCGCACAGGCTGCAGTCGATGCACTCTTCGGGGTCGATGACGAGAAAGTTGGGGCCTTCGTGGAAACAGTCGACGGGGCAGACATCGACGCAATCGGTGTACTTGCAGAGGATGCAGTTTTCGGTCACTACATAGGTCATCGGTATCTCCCTGCGTCAGTCGGGACGAAGTGGATGGGGACGACTCTTCCCTTCGACGCTCCCGCACCGGGCGGGGAAGGTCCGGCGGGAGAGCCCCCCGCTCTCTGCCTGTGGCTGCTGGGTCTCATGGTAGTCTCCGCCGAGTGGGGATTGCAACCGGACGGATCGGAGTGAAGAGTGGGTCAGGACTCCTGGTCCGACAGGGAACAGACGCGGTTTCTTCCCATCGCCTTGGCCTGATAGAGGGCGCGATCCGCCTCGCTCAGCAGTTCTCCACTGCCGTTCTCGGGGGTGGGGACCTTGGTGGCGACGCCGGCACTGATGGAG
The DNA here is from genome assembly GCA_027001815.1 of Gammaproteobacteria bacterium. Taxonomy (GTDB): domain Bacteria; phylum Pseudomonadota; class Gammaproteobacteria; order JALTLT01; family JALTLT01; genus JALTLT01. The sequence continues at coordinate 4,304 of JALTLT010000437.1, forward strand.
ACGATCTCCGAGGCGCGGGCGGTGCGATGGGGGATGGCCAGTTTCAGGACCGCCTCGCGGAGTCGTTCGGCCACCTGCATGGCGCCCTGCAGGTGGGTGGTGGGAAGGATGAGAGCGAACTCCTCACCCCCGTAGCGAGCCACCAGATCGCTGTTGCGGGTGGTGTTCTCGCGCAGCGTGGTAGCCACCTTCTTCAGGGTGTCGTCACCGAGCTGGTGGCCGTAGGTGTCGTTGTAGGCCTTGAAGTCGTCGATGTCGAGGAGGATGAGGGAGAGCGGTGTGCCATCCCGACGCGCCCGTTTCCACTCCTTGTGGAGGGTCTCCTCGAAACTGCGCCGGTTGTTGATGCCGGTGAGTCCGTCCATCGCCGAGAGGTGGCGCAACTCGGCGTTGGTCTGTTCCAGTTGTTTCTTCATCTCACGCAGGGCGAAGATGGCCGCGTCCCGCTCCTGCTGGAGCTGGAAGTGGCGGGAGTGGGCCCGGATGCGTGCCACCAGCTCGATGCGATCCGGCAACTTGACCACGTAGTCGTTGGCGCCGTGATGGAACGCCTCGCTCTTGACCGCCGGGTCCTCGGTGGAGGAGAGCATGATCACCGGCACCTCGCGGGTCCGTGGGTTGGCCCGATAGAAGCGCAGCAGGGTGATGCCGTCGATGTCGGGCATCACCAGGTCCTGGAGGATGATGGTGGCCTCGATGCGGGTCGCCTGGTCGAGGGCCTGGGCACCGCTGTCGCAGTAGTGGAACTCCATGTCGGATTCCTCGGCAAGCATGCGCCGCACGCCCTCGGCGATGATCGCCTGGTCGTCTACCAGCAGCACCCGTATGGGAGAGGCCTCTCCCGAGGGTTCCAGGTAGGTTCGAAGATCTTCCTGCATGGAGGGCTCCAATGCGAAACGGCCCGTATGCATCAGATGGTGTTCCTGCTGCACAACGCGAGTGTCATCTCGACGCCTCTGTTCAGAATGCCGAAAACCGCTCCATGGCCCTTTTCACACCGCGAACGGAAAGCGTGGCTTTCCGTTCGCGCATGCCGCCGCCGGTCCGTCGCGCGTACCCGCATCTCTCGCGACCGCGCCTCCCGGGGGAAGGGCCACGGGTGGCGCGGTGGCCGAAACGTCACCGCGCCTGCCCGACGCGCTCTTCCGTCGCCGAACAGGTTTGCCGCCGGGGCCATCTCTCCGTGGCCGAAAGGGGGCATATCCGGGTATCGGCCGGAAAAAAAATGGCTTTAACCCGAAAGTTGCGTGAATCTGCCGGATGGATGTGCGTCTGGCGTGTTCGAGTGTGCCGCCCTGCAGCGCAAGGCGTAGCCATCGCTACGGCTTGCGCGAAAAGCGGTGCAATCGGGCGCGCCGGGCGCGCAGACGCCGGCAGAGCGTGCCGGGAACAGATCGTTACCCGCCAATATACGAAAGATTCTGTTTGCAAACATGAAGTTGAATGCAATATCAAGCGGCTTCACGCAATTTTCGGGTTAACAGCCTGTCGGACTTCAAGTTATGAGGTCACGCTGCCCCGCGGAAAGCACCAGAACCCGACGGCCTGTCAAAGTCCGGCAGGCTGTTGAAAAACACCTTTTTTCAACGACCTGTGTGCGACACAGGGAATCCGCGCTTGCCGTGGCCGGGTCGAACAGGCCCGGGGAGTGGCCTCTGCAACACCCTGTCGATCAGGGTACGGCACGTCCAATGAGATCTTCCACGGCACGGATCAGCGTGTCATCGTGAAAACTGCCCTTCGTGAGGTAGTAATCTGCACCAGCCCGGAGTCCAAGCAGGCGATCCTCCTCCCGCTCCTTGTAGGAGACGATCATCACCGGTGTGGCCTTCAGGCGCGCATCGGACTTGATGCGCTCCACCAGTTCGATGCCGTTCATGCGCGGCATGTCGATGTCGGTGATGACCAGGTCGAAGCTCTCGGAGTCGAGGAGGTGCCAGCCCTCGACGCCATCCACGGCCACCTCCACCTGGTAGCCGTGGGAGGTGAGGAGCTGGCGTTCCACCTCTCGGACCGTCATGGAGTCGTCCACCACCAGGATGCGTCGCGGGTGGGGTCCCGTTGCGGCGGCGGGAATGTCGGTGAGCAGTTCCTGCCGGTCCGCGACCCGTGCCGCGGAGACCAGCAGATCGTCCATGTCGAGGACGACGATCGCCTCCCCGTCGGCCGAAATGGAGAGGGCGGAGACGTCTCGCAGGGTGCCGAGGCGGCTGTCGAGCGGCTGGACGGCGATCGGCTCCTCGGCCACCAGCCGATCCACCACCAGACCGTACCAACCACGGTGGCCACCGATCACCACCACTGCCAGGGTGTCGCTCTCGGTCTCCCTCGACTCCTCCAGCTCCAGCATGCTGGCCGTGTCGATGAGCGTGACCTGCTGATTCCGGTAGCGGAAGAGGTGGTGATGTCCGCTGACTGCGATCGCCTCCCGCGGAAGGCGCAGCACCCCCTCGACACGCATCAGCGGGAAGGCGTAGAGATCGCCGGCGATGCGGGTGATGGCGCAGCGGATCACCGACAGGGAGAGGGGGAGCTGGAGCTCCACTGTCAGCCCCTGGCCGGGGCGGCTGCTGGCATGGATCCGTCCGTGCAGCTTCTGGACGGCCTCCCGGACGACGTCCAGACCCACCCCGCGACCCGAGATCGAGCCCACCTGCTTGCGGGTGGAGAACCCCGGGAGGAACAGGAAGTCGAGAATCTCGCTCTCCGACAGGCGTTGCGCCATCTCCTGGTTGACCAGTCCCCGCTCGACGATCTTGCCGCGCAGGGTCTCCAGATCGATGCCTCCGCCGTCGTCGGAGACGGTGACCAGCAACATGCCGGCGTTGTGGCGGGCACTGAGGGTGATGGTGCCCTGGACCGGTTTCCCCAGCCGCTGCCGCTGGTCCGGTGCCTCGATGCCGTGGTCCACCGCATTGCGCAACAGGTGGTTGAGGGGGGCGTTGATCTGGTCGAGGATCTCGCGATCCACCGCCGTGTCGAGTCCCTCGATGCGGAGCACCGCCTCCTTGCCGAGTTCGTGGGCCACGTCCCGCACCATGCGGCGGAATCCGCCGACCCCCTCCTGGAACGGGCGCATGCGGCTGGCCAGCACTTCCGATTCGAGATCGGTGCCGAGGGCGGTGATGTGGCGGTCGAACTCCTCCAGCCGGGCCAGTTCCTCGGCGAGCAGGCTCCTCGAGTGCTCGAGTCGTCTCAGCGCGTCCCGGGGGAGGTGGGTGAGTTCGCTGCCACCGGCGGTGACCTGGGCGAACTGGGAGAGCAGGCGTCCCAGTTCGTGCTGTTGCCGTTTCACCAGTTGCAGCATGTGGGTGTGCTGTCCCAGCCAGCGGCTGGTTCGCCGCAGCTCGTTGGAGATGCCGAGGATCCGGTCGAGACGGGCCGCTTCGATCCGGAGGGCCCGCCGTCCTTCGTTGCCTGAAGGGGAGAGCTTCGCTACCGGCCTCTCCTCGCCGGCTCGCGACGAGGGGGGGGCGGGAGCGGCTGCCTCCCCCTCCAGCAGCCGACGAAGCCGCTGGTGCTGCTCTTCGAGTGCCGCCCCCTCCTCTTCGAGCCACGACAGACTCTGCTCGGCCGGTATCTCCAGCGGACCCGCGAGGAGGTCGCAGGTGGCGAGGAGTTGATCCACCACCTCCTTGTGCAGGGAGAGCCTGCCCTCGCCGGCCGCCACCAGACAGTCCTCGAGGGCGTGGGCGAGGGAGGAGATCCCGGCGAGACCCACCAGCCGCGCCGCCCCCTTGATGGAGTGGGCGGCGCGCATGGTCTCGTCCAGCAGGGTGCCCCGATCCTGCTCCTGCTCGAGGCTCAGCAGCCCCTCGGAGAGGGTGGTGCAGTGGACACTCAGCTCCTGGAGGAAGAGGGAGTAGAGTCCGGTGTCGATGGCCGTTTTCTCCGCAGCCGGAGGCGCTTCGTGGCTACGTTCGGGAGAGGCGGCCTCCCCGGCAGGCGGCGGGGAGGAGGTGGCCAGGTCTGCGGTGAGTGCTGCGGCCTCCTCCTCCAGTGCCCGATAGCGGCTCTCCAGCGCCTCGACGGAGAGGGTGGCGAGGTGCCGCAGCCACTCGATCGCCTCCGAGGGAGGATCCTCCCGCGAGGTGACGGCCTCCAGGAGCCTGGCCGTCTGTTCCAGCCCGACCAGGCGGGCACCGGTGATCACCGCTCCGTTCCCGTCGCTGCCCTTGCGACCGTCCCGGCGGGCCATCAGGGCGGTGAGGTCCTGGAGGAAGACGGGGAGCAGGGCGCTCTTGAGAGGTGTGTCGCTCACTGGAGACCCCGGGTGAGTTCGAGGAAGATGGCGTCCGGATCCAGCAGGGAGAGGATGCCCCCTTCCCACTCGCAGGTGCCGCGGATGGCGCCTGGAGCCCCTTCCGAACCATCGGGGAGCGGGAGGGGATCCTCTCTTTCCAGTTGGTGCAGGCTGGTGACGCCGGTGGCGTGGAAGGCGAAACGGTTGCCCTGGTCGTTGAGCAGGATCAGGCGCCGGTAGTGGTTTTTTTCGGTCTCTTCCTGTGGGGGAGAGGGAGGTACATCCAGTACCCGGGCCATGTCCATGCAGGGGTGGAGGCGGCCCGAGACGTTCACCAGGCCGAGGAGGGCGCGCCCCCTTTTGTGGGGCAGGTCGTGGACGGGGCGGGGTTCGGTCACCCGTTCCACGATTCTTCCCGGGAGGGCATACCAGCCACGACCGAGATGGAACAGAAGCCAGAGGGAGCGCGCCTCTTCCCCATGGAGAGCCTCTCCCGCCGTCTCCGCATCCCCGTACAGGGAGCTCTCCTGGTGATCGGGGAGGGAGGGGATCGGGGTCCCGCTCGCCGCCCCTCCCGGCGCGGAGCCATCCGGGGTGGTGATCCGCCGATCGAGAATGCGGTGGCCCGCGTCACGGAATACGGCGCAGTTGCGACAGTGGACGTGTTCCTCCAGGCGCGGACAGTCGCGCCCCTCGCGCGCCCACACGCCGATCCGGTTCCAGCAGTCGTCGAACGAATCCCTGTCGGGCTCAGCCATTGCTCATGGCCCTCTCGCCGTGCAGGCGCTCGATGCGGTTCTCCAGCAGTTGTGCCTCTTCCGTCCGGTGATCGTCGCGCAGCAGCAGGGTAAGGTGGACGAGACTCTCGTAGTGGGCGGGATCGAGATAGAGGGCACGCCGGAAGGCCCCCTCCGCGTCTCTCTGATCCCCTCGCGAGAGGGCCAGGAGACCGTTCATGAAGTGGAGATCCGGATTGGTGACATCCTCCTTCAGGAGCCGCAGGCAGAGCGCGGTCGCAGAGGCGATCTCCCCCTGGTCGGCCAGCTCGCGGAGCCGCTCGATGGAATCGTCCGGCGGGGGGACCTCCGGCGGGGGAGACGGGAG
>JALTLT010000438.1 GCA_027001815.1 Gammaproteobacteria bacterium
GCGAGGGGGTGGCGGAGGTGCTGCAGGCCCACCGGCTCACGGTGCCGGTGATCCACCTGGGCCTCCCCGACCGTTTCGTCGAGCAGGGGAGTCGCGAGGAACTGCTCGCTCTCTACGGTCTCGACGCCGCCTCGATCCGCGCGGCGGCATCCGGCGACGATTGCAATACCCCCCCGGGGACGGTAATATCCTACTAATATACTAGGTTAATAGAGTCATGGCGGCGCGCTATCAGCTCAAGGTTCTCGCCGAGTTCGCCTCGGCACACACCCTCCGGGACTACCCGGGGGCCTGTGCGCGCATGCATGGGCACAACTGGAAGGTGGAGGTGGAGGTCACGGCCAGAGCGCTCGACGAGATCGGCATCGGCATGGACTTCAAGACCATCCGCGCCGCGGCCCACGAACTCGCCGGCCGGCTCGATCACCGCTATCTCAACGACATCGAGCCGTTCGACCGCGTCAATCCGACCGCCGAGAACATCGCCGCCTGGTTCTACCGGCGGCTCTCCGAAAAGCTCAACGGCGCAACCGCCCGCGTCACCGCAGTGACCCTCTGGGAGACCGACCGGGCGTGCGTCCGCTATACCGAGGAAGAGTCCGTATGACAGACCAGACGACTCCCGTCGAGGGGAGCAACACCTGCTGCGAGATCGCCGACGTCCAGAGCAGCGCCGATACGCGCCGCATCGCCATCAACAAGGTGGGGATCAAGGACATCCGCCACCCGGTGCGGGTCAAGGACCGCAGCGCCGGGGAACAGCACACCATCGCCAACTTCAACATGTATGTGAATCTGCCCCACAACTTCAAGGGCACCCACATGTCCCGCTTCGTCGAGATTCTCAACCAGCACGAGCGGGAGATCTCGGTGGAGTCCTTCAAGGAGATGCTGCGGGAGATGACCGAGCGGCTGGAGGCGGAATCGGGCCACATCGAGATGACCTTCCCCTACTTCGTCGACAAGGAGGCTCCCATCTCCAGGGTCCGCAGCCTCATGGACTACGAGGTGACTCTCATCGGCGAGATCCGCGAGGGCGAGATCTCCACCAACATCAAGGTGGTGGTTCCGGTCACCAGCCTCTGTCCCTGCTCCAAGAAGATCTCCGACTACGGTGCCCACAACCAGCGTTCCCACGTCACCGTCAGCGTGCGCAGCCGCGGCTTCATCTGGATCGAGGAGATCATCGATCTGGTGGAGGAAGAGGCCTCCTGCGAACTGTACGGCCTGCTCAAGCGCCCCGACGAGAAGTACGTCACCGAGCGCGCCTACGATCATCCCAAGTTCGTGGAGGACATGGTGCGCGACGTCGCCGCCCGCCTCAACGCCGACGAGCGGGTCGCCGCCTACACGGTGGAGTCGGAGAATTTCGAATCGATCCACAATCACTCCGCCTACGCCCTCATCGAGTGGGACAAGGAGCGCGACGGCGAGCACCGCTGAGCGGCGATCGTGCACCTTGCGGAGCGGGTGGCACGCGCCCTGCTGAGACGGGCGCGCCGGGCCGACGGGACGATCGATCCCCTGCGCCTGCTGTTGCCCGCTCTCACGCTCTGGCCCCTCGCCTTCCTGTTGCTGGCGATCGGCGCCCTGCCCCCGGAAGCCCCGGCCGCCCGCTGGGTCCACGCCCACCCTTCTCTCTTCGCCTCCCTCTTCACCATCGTGGTGATTGCCGCCGTCTTCTCCACTACCGGTGCCCTGCTGGCGCTGTGGCTCGAACATGGCGGAAGGAGATGACACGGAAACGGGGTCAGGGGGAGAAGGGGGATCCCACGCTGCCCTGAACGGAGAAAGGGGCCCGAGGGCCCCTTTCGTTTCGCCGCTGCGGTCCGGAAAAAGGACCGCCTCGATCGTGCTTACCGGATCACGGAGGAGGGAGCGGCATTGACATTGGCCGCACAGGGGCCGGGAGTCCAGGTACCGGAGTTGATCACCGTGATCCCGCCGGCGCCATCGCTGGCGTAATGAATCCAGGTGCCATCGGCCTTCACCGCGGTCACCAGGCCCACGAAGTCGGCGGCGGCATCGTATCCGAGGGTCACACCCGCCCCCTGGGCGGCGATGGTACCGACAGTACCGAAGGCATTACCGGCGACACAACCGGTCGTGACACCGGATGCCGTTCCCGTCGAGGTATCGTAGGTGATCCGCAGGCCGTCACAGTAACCGTCGTAGCAGAGTTCGCCAGCCGTGACCGCTCCGGCAGAGATGACGAGTCCCAGGCCGATACCGGCGGTGATGATTTTGCGAATGTTCATTGTATATTTTCCTCCCAATATCATGGAATCATGCGGGAACCCGCCCGAGCGGCCGAAATCCTCCTTCCCGGCGATCGGGGGGGGAATGTTCCCACCATCTACCCAAGGACTTCCCTCCCCGGGCTCGCGCAAGAATGACCGGCACCTCCCTCTTTGAGCGGGAGGGGTTGTGATTCACC
>JALTLT010000439.1 GCA_027001815.1 Gammaproteobacteria bacterium
GGCGGCAGGTTCGTGGCCGGGACCTGCTCTTGTCACCGTTCAGTCGATGCTGCCCCGCAGACGATACCAGAGCCGGCCCATCCATTCGTGGAGGGCGAGGTTGGTGGAGCGGAGGTTGCCGGCTCCCGGCAGCAGTTTCCAGGCCCCTTCACTCGTCGCGCCGCCCCCCTTGTGGAAGGCGGTGGGGGCGGGAACCACTTCCAGTCCCTGCCGGCGGAAGACCGCCGCCGCCCGAGGCATGTGGAACGCCTCGGTGACGAGAACGATGCGCTCGATGCCTGCGGATGCGAGCAGCCGTGCCGAGTGGAGGGCGTTCTCCTCGGTGGTGCGGCTGCGATCCTCGATCCAGCGCGGGCGGAGGGCGTAGTGCTCCTCCAGCACCCGGGCCATGACCCGCGCCTCCGCCTCCCGCCCCGGATCCACCGCCCCGCCGCTCAGCAGCAGGGGAAGGCCGCTTCGCCGGTGCAGCCAGGCCGCGTAGTGGAGACGCGCCAGGCTGTGGTCGGAGAGGGCGTCGCGGCCGTACTCCGGGGCGTCGTAACGGCGTCCACCCCCCAGCGCGACGATCGCCTCCGCCTCCTGGCGCAGCTCCGGTACCCGGTCGGGCGGGATGGCCGGCGTCCGCTCGAGGGACGCCATCAGGCCTCCGGCGACCGGACCGAGGGAGGCCAGATAGAGGGAGAGGAGGCCCGTGGCGACGAGCAGGTTTCGCCATCTGCCGCGACGCCTCAGGGGCCAGGCGAGCAGCAGCAACAGGAGGGAGGAGGTGGGGGGCAGCAGCAGGGTCTCCGCCAGGCGCTGGAGCAACACCTGATCCACCGCCTCACCCCTCCCCGCCGCCGCCTTTCAGTACCCCTCCGGCCTGCAGATCCGCGTGATAGGAGGAGCGGACCATGGGCCCCGAGGCGACATGCTCGAACCCCATGGCGTGCCCCACCTCGGCCAGTCGTTCGAACTCGTCGGGATGGACCCAGCGGGCCACCGGCAGATGGTGGATCGAGGGTTGCAGATACTGGCCCAGGGTGAGCATGTTGCAGCCGTGCTGCCGCAGGTCGCGCATCACCTGTTCCACCTCGTCGATCTCCTCCCCCAGTCCCAGCATCAGGCCCGACTTGGCCGGCACCTCCGGATGACGTTCCTTGAAATGGCGGATCAGTTCCAGTGACCAGGTGTAGTCGGCACCGGGGCGCGCCTGGCGGTAGAGACGGGGGACCGTCTCCAGGTTGTGGTTGAAGACGTCCGGAGGGGCCTCGGAAAGGGCCTCCAGCGCCACCTCCCGGCGGCCGCGGAAGTCGGGCACCAGGATCTCCACCCGGGTCTGCGGATTGTGGCGGCGGACCGCCGCCACGCAGGCGGCGAAGTGGGCCGCCCCGCCGTCGCGCAGGTCGTCCCGGTCCACCGAGGTGATCACCACGTAGGAGAGGCCCATCTCGGCGATGGTCCGGGCGAGGTTCCCGGGCTCGTCGGCGTCCAGTGGCAACGGCTTGCCATGGGCCACGTCGCAGAAGGGGCAGCGCCGGGTGCAGATGTCGCCCATGATCATGAAGGTGGCGGTTCCGTGGCCGAAACACTCCCCCAGGTTGGGACAGGAGGCCTCCTCGCAGACGGTGTACAGGCGGTTGCGCCGGAGGGCCGCCTTGATCCGCCCGACGTTGGGGTGAGCCGGCGAACGGGCGCGGATCCAGCGCGGCTTGCGCAGGGGTTCGCTCCGTTCCACCTTGACGGGGATGCGGGCCACCTTCTCCGCACCTCGCTGGCGCTGGCCGGTGGTGGGGCGCTCTCTCTCTTCTCGCTTCATGGTCTCGGGCTTCCTGGTCGCGGAACCGGCGGTTCGCCGTCCGCCTCGGTGGGCGCATTGTAGCCCAGGCGGTGCGCCAGCGCCTCCACCAGCCGCTCCGCCAGCTCCTCCTGCGGGGTCTCGATGCCGAGCCGGCCGGCACTGGTGACCGCCAGGCCGGGATGGCCGCAGGGATTGATGCCGGCGAACGGGGAGAGATCCATGTGGGCGTTGAAGGCCAGCCCGTGATAGCTGCAGCCCCTCCGGATGCGCAGGCCCAGAGCTGCGATCTTGGCCCCCTCCACGTAGACGCCGGGGGCCTCCGGACGGGCCTCGGCGTTAAGTTCGTAGCCGGCCAGCAGGTCGATCACCGCCCCCTCCAGACGGCTCACCACCTCCCGCACACCCAGCCCCATGCGGCGCAGGTCGAGGAGGGTGTAGAGAACGATCTGCCCCGGTCCGTGGTAGGTGACCTGTCCGCCGCGATCCACCTTCACCACCGGGATCCCGCCGGGGTCCAGGAGGTGTTCGGGGCGCGCGTTGAGTCCCAGGGTGTAGACGGGGGGATGCTCCACCAGCCACAGCTCGTCCGCCGTCCCCTCGTCCCGCCGGTCGGTGAAGGACTGCATGGCGTGCCACACGGGCTCGTATTCGCGG
>JALTLT010000440.1 GCA_027001815.1 Gammaproteobacteria bacterium
ACGAACTCGATCTCGGTCACCGGCCGTTTCAGCACCACCGGATCGACCCGCACCTGCACGTCGATGGAGGCGAGTTCGCCGGGCGCCACCTCGATCTCCCCGTAACGGTTGATCAGCTCCATCTCCGGCAGCCCCCGCAGCTCGATGCGGAAGGTGCGCGGGTGATCGCTCATGTTGATCAGGCGCAGATTGTAGACGTTCTCCACCAACCCGCCCGGGGCGTTGCGGTAGAGGGCGTTGCGGTCACGGATGACATCCAGCTCCATCGGCACCCGCGTGGCGATGGCATACATCAGGGCCGCGAAGGCCGCCAGCAGCAGCAAGGCGTAGACCACCATGCGTGGACGCAGGATGTGGGTCGGCTTCCCCTCCATCGCGTTCTGGGTGGTATAGCGGATCAATCCCTTGGGATACCCCACCTTCTCCATCACCTGGTCGCAGGCGTCGATGCAGGCGGCGCAGCCGATGCACTGGTACTGCAGGCCGTTGCGGATGTCGATGCCTGTGGGACAGACCTGCACGCAGAGGGTGCAGTCGACACAGTCGCCGAGCCCCACCTCCTTCGGGTCGACCCCCTTCTTGCGCTTGCCGCGCGGCTCTCCCCGCTTCTCGTCGTAGGAGATGATCAGGGTGTCCTTGTCGAACATGGCGCTCTGGAAGCGGGCATAGGGACACATGTAGATGCACACCTGCTCGCGCAGGTAGCCGGCGTTGCCGTAGGTGGCCAGGCCATAGAAAATGACCCAGAAGGTCTCCCACGGCCCGAGGTTGAAGGCCAGCATCTCGTGCCACAGTTCGCGGATCGGCGTGAAGAAGCCGACGAAGGTGAAACCGGTCCAGAAGGCGAACAGCAGCCACGCCACCTGCTTGGTCACCCGCAGCCGGATCTTGCGGGCGGTCCAGGGGGAGCGCGCCAGTTTCATCTGCGCCGAGCGATCCCCCTCGATCTTGCGCTCGATCCACTGGAACACCTCGGTCCACACCGTCTGCGGACAGGCGTAGCCGCACCAGAGCCGGCCGGCCAGCGCAGTGAAGAAGAAGAGCGAGAGGGCGGCGATGATCAGCAGCAGGGCGAGATAGAAGAAGTCCTGTGGCCAGAAGGTCCAGCCGAAGATGTAGAACTTGCGATCGGGCAGGTCGAAGAGCACCGACTGCCGGCCGTTCCAGGTGATCCAGGGGAGGAAGTAGTAGAGCCCGAGCAGCACCAGCACCGCCGCCCAGCGCAGGGTGGCGAAGATGCCGTGGACCTCGCGGGGATAGACCTTCTTGTGCCGGGCGTAGAGTTCGCCCTCATGGGCCTCCAGGTCGGTTCCGGGACCGGCCTTCACATTGCGTTCGGGTACGGGGGCAGGGTCAGCCATCAGCGTTCAGCGAATCTCAGCCTTCGGTCAAGGGGCAACAGGGGAACGTCAGCGGTCACGGGCGGCGGTGGCGGGTGCGTGACAGGGACGTCGGAAGTAGCAGGTCAGGGCGCTGCTCAGAGAAGTCAGTGACCAGAACAGAAAGAACCCGAGGGTATAGGCTCCCAGCCGGCTCGGCACCTTCTCCCAGCCGGAACAGTGGGCCACCTCCACCGGATCGATGAGTGCGAAGGTGGCCACTGTCGCCGCACCGGCGGTGAGAAAGGAGGGCCAGAGGACAGAGATGATCTTCTGCAGTCGTGGAATGTCGTTCTCTACGCTACGTTCGTTCATCGCTTCTCCTCCGCCCTCCTCCCGTCACCGGGCGGCGAAGGCCGCCATCAGTGACTCAGACTGTAGACATAGGCCGCCAGGAGGTGGACCTTGTTCTCGCCCAGGAACTCCCGGTGGGCCGGCATGTGGCCCTGCCGCCCCTCGATGATCGCCTTCTTGATGGCGCCGAGGGAACCGGCATAGAGCCAGGTGTTGTCGGTCAGGTCGGGTGCACCGATCGGCCCGAGACCACTCAGCGCGGCGCCCTTGCCCTCGGGCCCGTGGCAGGCGGAGCAGACCACGAACCTGGCCTTGCCCGCCTCCGCCTTGGCGGCGTCGTGGGGCGCACCGCTGAGGCTCAGCACGTAGTTGGCCACCTCTTCCACGCCCTGGTCACCCCCCACCGCGGCGGCCATGGAGGGCATCTGCCCGTTGCGACCGTCGAGGATGGTCTGCTTGATGGTAGCAGGATCGCCACCGTACAACCAATCACTGTCACGCAGGTTGGGGAAACCGGGCGCACCACCGGCGTCGGAGCCGTGGCACTGGGCGCAGTAGGTGACGAACAGTCGCCGACCCGCCTCCATCGCCTTGGGGTCCTTCGCCAGCTCGGGGATCGGCTTGGCCGCATAGGCGGCGAAGATCGGGCCGAACTTCTGCTCCGCCTGCTCCACCTCCTGGTCGTACTGCCCCTCCTGGGTCCAGCCCAGCAGGCCCGGGAAGTTGCCCAGGGCCGGGTAGAGCACCATGTAGGTGAG
>JALTLT010000441.1 GCA_027001815.1 Gammaproteobacteria bacterium
GTGCCCATGGTCTATGCCCGCCGCAACCGCTGGAGCGAGGAGCCGGCACTGATCGAGTGGGCCGCCCGCCACAACCGGATCGCCGAAGTGACCGCCGGACACCTCTACGGAGAGGGAGTGGCCGTGGCCCTGGAGCAGGTCTGGCGGCAGCCGGCGCCCCCCACGCCGCTACCCCGAGGTGCAGAGGAGGCCGCCCGTCTCCTGCTCCAACTGCTCTCCTGACAGGATGTTGCCGGGTCAATAACGCCGGAAGCCGAAAATGCGATTTCCGGCTTCCTCATGTTTTCAATGAGGCCAGCAGCCTGTCGGACTTCAAGCTGAAGGTCACTCCGCCCCGAGAGGCGGGAAGGCCCTCCCGGGGGACGCCGTGAACCCTTTTCGGCTGTGCTGTCCTGCTTCGCCGAAAAGGCCGGCCCCGCCATCCCTGGCGGGGCGTTCGGAGAGCTTCCTTCGTCCACTGGACGAAGGGTCTCTCCTCACCCCTGGGGGCTCGTCGGCGGCATCCATGCCGCCAACGCCCCGGGAGGGCCTTCCCGCCTCTCGGGGTCCCGCGGAATGCACCAGAACCTGACGGCCGATCAAAGGCCGTCAGGCTGCCAGGTCATTGAAAACGGCGGTGCAGCCATGCACCGCGGCACAGCCTGCCGGATCCCGCTCCGGCAGCCGGTCTCTGCCGTTTTTCCGCCCCAAAGAAAAAGGCCGGCGCCCGAAAAAGGGCGGACCGGCCAGAATATCGAAGGAATCGTACCGGAGAGGGGAGGGTGATCCCTGCGCTCCCGACGTCCGGGAGCCCCGCCCCCCGCCCGAAGTGGGTGGAGGGCGGGAGGAACGTCACACTCCGTCGATCAGAGATCGAAGCTCTTGCTGATGGAGAAGACCACGGTGGTCTCGCCACCCAGGCCCTTCACATCCAGGTCGCTGTCGTTCTTGATCACGGCGACGGTGGTGTCGAAGCCGCCGATCTCGGCACCGTAACCCGCCTCCACGTAGCTGCCGTCGAAATCATCACCGAAGGAGCCGTAGGTGCCGTAGAAGCCGTTGTACTCGACGTTGAGGGCCAGGAAGGTATAGTCCTGCTCGTAACCGAAGCCGTCCCATGTGCCCTTGGCGAAATCGACCGAGACCGGACCGTAGCCGGCGCTCAGGTTGACTTCCAGATAGGTGTCGTCGAAGTCGTCGGTGTAGGCGTAACGGGTGAAGCCGACGCCCAGATCGAAACCGCTGAAGGAACCACTCCAACCGCCATAGAGATCGTACTCCATGCCGATGCCCACATCGGCGATCCAGGTGCCCAGGTAGATACCGGAGGCATCCTCGTAGTCCAGGCCGCCCATGGCCGCGGAGCTGGACTGATAGACGCCACGGTAGTAGTAGTCGGACATGAAGCCCAGGTTGGCGGAGAGACCTTCGGCGGAGGCGCTCAGGGGGGCGGTGAGGGCCGGGCCGGCGACCAGGGCGCCGAGGACGGCGGTGCGCAGGGTGTTCTTGATCATGTTCCTTTTCTCCTGATGTTGCGTATGTGATGCACCAGGTGCAGCCCAAAACCCGTTCAACCCGGGACTGCACCCAAAAAAGAAGTCCCCTTCCCATTTGCACGCACCGTGCCATGCGCCACAACCCGATGAAATATCATGGGATTTCAAAGAAAAACGGTAACTCGAGGAAACCAGGAAAGGCGAAGCTGCCCAGTTGTGGTGCTTACGCACCAAATGCATGCATCATATTGGTGCGGCGGGCGGCTGATTTCCCTTCGATGGGCCTGAAGGGTGGCTGCAAGGGAGCCCGGTCGGGCGGCCGGGATCCGGCCTTTGTCGCCTCTCGATGGTCACGATCATCCTCCGATGATCCCGGAACCGGACCGCCTTCAGGCTCATGTGTCACTGGCAGGCGGTTGAAAAACACCGTTTTTCGGCAGCCTGTACCGCGGTGCAGGGATGCACCGCCGTTTTCAATGAGGCCGGCAGCCTGTCGGACTTTGACAGGCGGTCAGGTGTTGGTGCTTTCCGCGGGGCGGAGTGACCTTCAGCTTGAAGTCCGACAGGCTACCGGCCTCATTAGAAAACGTGAGGAAGCCGGAAATCGCATTTTCGGCTTCCGGCGTTGAAAACGGCCTGGACGGCCTTTTTCAACATCCTGCTGGAAGAGGCCGCCATTGGACGAACCCCCCCTTTCCCGCTATCCTATAGCGCCTCGCCAACGGCTGGCCGGGTGGCCGGTTCGGCCGCCGACCGGAACCCATCCGCAGCCGGGCGGGAGAGGGCGTTGACCTCCGGAGCCAGCACTCACCGGGCTCGGGGGCACAGCGGCCAGAGATCAGAAAACGCGCGGTTCGCACAACCTGCGCCCGTAGCTCAGCTGGATAGAGCGTTGGCCTCCGGAGCCAAAGGTCAGAGGTTCGAATCCTCTCGGGCGCGCCATTTTCCTGCTTTCC
>JALTLT010000442.1 GCA_027001815.1 Gammaproteobacteria bacterium
CACCGTTTTTCGGCAGCCTGTGCCGCGGTGCAGGGATGCACCGCCGTTTTCAATGACGAAAGATCATTGAAAACGTGAGGAAGCCGGAAATCGCATTTTCGGCTTCCGGCGTTGAAAAAGGCCAGGATGGCCTTTTTCAACATCCTGCTAGAGTGTCGGCACCGGGGACCCGGTCTGGCCGGCGGGGGCGGCAACAACCTGGAGGAGAGCATCGATGGCGGGTCGATACGAGCGGGGCATGACGGGCACGGGATGGATGGTGACCATCTTCCTGATCCTTTTCTTTTCGCTCATCGGAGTTCGTCTCGCCCCCCTCTACCTGGAAGCCTACAAGGTGAAGGCGGTGCTCGACTCCATGGCGACCAACGACCAGATCGCCGGCATGAAGTTGCGTGACATCCGTCAGCTCCTTTCCAAGCGCTTCGATGTGGAGAACATCCGCAAGGTCTCCCCGGACGACGTGCTGGTGGACCAGGAGGACGGATTCATCATCATCGAAGCGGACTACGAACTGCGCGCGCCACTGATGGGCAACCTGGATGGTGTGGCGAAGTTCTATTACGCGGTGGAGTTCGAGCAGAATTGAAACGCCCCCCCCTCGACAGTCTGGTACGCCGCATCGGCCACCCCTTCAACGATCCGGCCCTCCTGGAGGAGGCACTGACGCACCGGTCCGCCGGTTCGGTGAATAACGAGCGGCTGGAGTTTCTCGGTGACAGCGTGCTCAGCTTCATCATCTCCGACTCGCTCTTCCACCGCTATCCCAATGCCACCGAGGGGGAGCTCAGCCGTCTCCGGGCGAGCCTCGTCAATGGCGAGAAGCTGGCCGAGATCGCCCGTGCCCTGGATCTCGGACAGTACCTGCGACTCGGTTCGGGCGAACTCAAGAGCGGCGGCTTCAGGCGTGCCTCCATCCTCGCCGACGCCATGGAGGCGATCATCGGCGCGGTCTATCTCGATGCGGGTTTCACCACCGTACGCAACTGGTTGCTGGAGCTGTTCCAGCCCCATTTCCAGGCGCTGCCCGATCCGGAGCTGCTCAAGGACCCCAAGACCCGTCTCCAGGAGTACCTGCAGGGGCGGCGCATGGCCCTGCCACGTTACGAGGTGACCCAGGTGACCGGACAGTCCCACAACCAGCGCTTCGACGTCACCTGCACCATCGAGGGGGTGGGGCACCCCTTTCGCGGCTCCGGCACCAGCCGCCGGCGGGCGGAGCAGGAGGCGGCCCTCAACGCCCTCGAGTCTCTCACCGGCGGAGCGAAGCATGACGCCTGATACCCCCCTTCGGGTGGGTTACATCGCCATCGTCGGACGGCCCAACGTGGGCAAGTCGACGCTGCTCAACCGGATCCTCGGGCAGAAGGTGAGCATCACCTCTCCCAAGCCCCAGACCACCCGCCATCGTATCCTGGGTATCAAGACGACCGACGAGGCGCAGTTCATCTACGTGGACACCCCGGGGTTGCATCGCAAGGCGAAGAAGGCGATCAACCGCTACATGAACCGCGCCGCCGGGGGGGCCCTGGCCGACGTGGACGTGGTGTTGATGGTGATCGAGGCACTGCGCTGGACCGACGAGGACCAGATGGTCCTGGAGAGGGTGCGGCAGGCCTCGGCGCCGGTGATCCTGGTGGTCAACAAGGTGGACAAGGTGAAGGAAAAGAAGGCGCTGCTTCCCTTCCTCCAGGAGATGGCGGAAAGGCACGACTTCCACGAGGTGTTTCCCCTCTCCGCGGTCCGTGGAGACAACGTGATCGAACTGCAGCGCACCATCCAGGAACTCCTGCCGGAGGGCCATCCCTATTTTCCGGAAGACCAGATCACCGATCGCAGCGAACGCTTCCTGGTCGCCGAGGTGGTGCGTGAGAAGCTGATGCTCGCCACCCGCGACGAACTCCCCTACGCGGTCACCGTCGAGGTGGAACGGTTCCGCGAGGAGAAGGGCATCCTCCACATCGATGCCGTCATCTGGGTGGAGCGGCAGAGCCAGAAGTCGATCGTCATCGGCCACGGGGGAGCCCGCCTCAAGCGGGTGGGGATCGACGCCCGCAAGGAGCTGGAGACGATGTTCGGCAGCAAGGTGATGCTCAAGCTGTGGGTCAAGGTGAAGGAGGGGTGGTCCGACAATGAACGGATCCTGCGCACTTTCGGCTACACCGAAGAGTCGTGATCACCTCCTCCTCCCTCGGCCTGTTTCCCTTCCCGTGAGCGCGCGGCGGGATTTGCTCCGGTGAGTCCCCCCATCCCCCTCCATCCCGTCTGGGTCCTCCACGCCCGCCCGTGGCGGGAGAGCAGCCTGCTGCTGGAACTCTTCAGCGCCCGGCATGGGCGGGTCGGAGTGGTGGCCCGGGGGGCGCGCGGTGCCAGGGGGCGTGGTCGCCTGCTGCAGCCTTTTCGTCCGCTGCTGGCCTCCTGGGGGGGGCG
>JALTLT010000443.1 GCA_027001815.1 Gammaproteobacteria bacterium
GGCCTCTCCTGGAGAACGGGCGACCAGGTGGTGATCCCGGCGGGCGAGTTTCCCAGCAACCGGATCGTCTGGGAGTCGCTGGCGCCCCAGGGGGTGAGGGTGATCCGCGTCCCCCTGCCACTGGACGAGGAGGCGCCGGAGGAGCGGCTGCTCGCCGCCTGTACCCCTCGCACCCGCCTCCTCTCCGTGAGCGCCGTCGACTACGCCACCGGTCTGCGGCTCGATCTGGAGCGCTTGGGGAGGGAATGCCGGATACGCGGCATCCTCTTCGTGGTCGATGCCATCCAGTGGCTCGGCGCCCTCCCCTTCGACAACCGCCGTATTGGGGCCGATGCGGTGGTCGCCGACGGCCACAAGTGGATGCTCGGGCCGGAAGGACTCGCCCTCTTCTGGTGTCGCCGGGAGCTGCGAGAACGCCTGACACTCCACCAGTTCGGCTGGCACATGGTGGAGGCGCCCGGCGATTTCGACCGGCAGGAGTGGCGACCCGCCAGGTCGGCCCGCCGTTTCGAGTGCGGCAGCCCCAACATGGTGGCGATTCACGCTCTGGAGGCGAGTCTGTCCCTGTTCGGGGAACTGGGCATGGAGGCGGTGGCGAAGGCGGTCGCCGCCAATGTGGATCATCTGGTGGCACGGATCCTCGACCACCCCCGTCTGGAGATTCTCTCGCCGGAGGATCCGGCGCGCCGTGCCGGTATCGTCACATTCCGCCATCGACGGGTCTCGTCGGAACACATCTACCGGAGGCTCATGGAGGAGCGGATTCTCTGTGCCTTGCGGGGTGGCGGCATCCGTTTCTCCCCCCATTGCCACAACACCCCGCGTCAGATCGACCGCACTCTGCAACGGATCGACGCCATCTCCTGAGCCGGAATCCCGCCCTCTCCGCGGAAAACGGCAATATTCCCCCCGCTTTTCGTGGAAAATGTTTCAGAAGAGGGAGGGGTGGGCCGATATCCTGAACCAAAGGGGCAAGAAATCGTCCATACTTGGTAAGAGGCTATCCGCGAGCTGGAGGGCAATGGCGCCCTGCCCGGGCAGGAGAGAGAAGATGAAGGCTGGTCTGAGACGGTGGCTGTTCGGCAGAATCGTCACCTGGCTCATCCGGGAGAAGGAAGCCACCGGACCGCCCATCTGTGATTTCGATCAGCTCGCCACCGAGATCCGGCCCTGCGACGTCCTGCTGGTGGAGGGCCGCAGCCGGGTCAGCGACGTGATCAAGGCGATCACCCAGAGTCCCTGGACCCACTCCGCCCTCTACCTGGGCCGACTCCGCGAGATCCCCGATCCCGATCTGCGTGAGCGGATCCGGGAGCACTACGATGGCGACGACGACGATCAACTGGTTCTGGAGGCGTTGCTGGGGCACGGCACCATCGTCAATCCGCTCGACAAGTACCGCCAGGACAACCTGCGCATCTGCCGTCCCACGGGTCTGTCACGCAGCGACATCTGGCGCGTGATCGATTTCGCCACGCACCATCTGGGCTGCCGCTACGACGTCCGTCAGCTCCTGGATCTGGCCCGTTTCCTCTTCCCCTGGGGAATTCTCCCGCGCCGCTGGCGCTCCAGCCTCTTCGAACACAACGCCGGCGGACCCACCCGCACCGTCTGCTCCTCGCTGATCGCCGCGGCCTTCTCCTCGGTCCATTTTCCGATCCTGCCGCTGGTGCGACACGACGAGAACGGTGCGGTCCGGCTCTACAAGCGCAACAGCCGCCTCTATACCCCCCGCGATTTCGACTACTCGCCCTATTTCGAGATCATCAAGCACCCCTACTACGGATTCCAGGAGGTCGCCATCTACCGCCAGTTGCCCTGGGACCGTGAGGGAGCCATCTACAACGACGAGGAACTGGAACTCCCGGCGGCGGGAGACTATATCCAGGACATGGAGGAAACACCCGATCCACCGCCACTGGCGCCGGAAGGCGGCAACCCGATAACAAGATAGGAGAAAACGCCGGCGGGAAGCCCCGCTCCCCCGCGGCGTTGTGCTCCGGGCCGGCCCCGCGGGGACCGGCCCCAACCAGAGGAGGAACGACCATGATCTGGCTGATCATCGGTTTGCTGGCTATTGCCTGGACGCTCTGGTATCACCGCACCCCCCTGTGGCTCTGGAGCCTCTGTATCGTTGCCGGTCTCGCTCTCTGGCACCAGCTCGACCCGGCGCATCTGGTTCCCAGGGTGATCCTCGCCGCCATCCTGCTGCCGCCGCTCCTGATCCTGCAGATCCCCTCCGTTCGACGGCGGGTGATCACCGCGCCCATCTTCCGCCTGTTCCGCAGCCAGCTCCCACCCATGTCGGCAACCGAGCGGGAGGCCCTGGAGGCGGGTACCGTCTGGTGGGACCGCGAACTCTTCAGCGGAGCGCCCCGCTGGAAGAAGCTCTTCAAGACGCCCCGTCCCCACCTCACGGCAGACGAG
>JALTLT010000444.1 GCA_027001815.1 Gammaproteobacteria bacterium
GCCTGCCGCGCCTCCTCGAGGAGCGACTCCAGATCGATGTCGAGACCGCCCTCGATGAGGATGCGCAGGGCGCCCAGGGCGTTGCGCCGCAGGGCGAAGGGGTCCTTGCTGCCGGTGGGGGGCTGGCCGATGGCGAACAGGCCGCACACCGTGTCCAGCTTGTCGGCCACCGCCAGCGCCTGGCCGGTGCGGGTCCCGGGCAGGCGGTCGCCGGCGAAGCGGGGCAGGTACTGCTCCTCCATCGCCCGGGAGACCTCCTCCGGCTCGCCGTCCGCCGCGGCGTAGTAACGCCCCATGATCCCCTGCAGCTCCGGGAATTCGTAGACCATCTCGGTCATCAGGTCGCATTTGGCGAGCCAGGCGGCGCGGCGCGCCCACGTCTCGTCGCCCCCGATCCGGGCGGCGATCCAGGTGGCGAGGTGCTCCACCCGGGCGGCCTTGTCGTGCAGGGTCCCCAGCTTCTGCTGGAAGAGGATGGTGGCGAGCCGCTCCACGTGGGCGTCGAGGGGCTGCTTCCGGTCCTGGTTCCAGAAGAACTCGGCGTCCGCCAGACGCGGGCGGATCACCCGCTCGTTGCCCTCCCGCACCACATCCGGATCGCGACTCTCGATGTTGGCGATGGTGATGAAACGGGGCAGCAGGCGGCCCTCGCCGTCCACCACGTGGAAATACTTCTGGTTGGCCTTCATGGTGGAGATGAGCGCCTCCTGCGGCACCTGGAGGAAGCGCTCCTCGAAGCGGCCGGTGACCGCCACCGGCCACTCCACCATCGCCGCCACCTCCTCCAGCAGCGCCTCGTCGATCACCGCCCGGCCACCCGCCTCGCGACCGGCCTGTTCGGCCAGGGTGCGGATCGTCTCGCACCGCTCCTTGAAGGAGGCGACCACCCGCGCCTCCCGGAGCAGCCCTTCGTAGGCGGCGGCGTCGGGGACGTCGAGGGCCGCCGGGTGGTGGAAGCGGTGGCCGCGGGTGGCCCGGCCGCTGGTGACGGCGAGCAGCTCGGTCTCGACCACCTGGTCACCCAGCAGCACCACCGCCCAGTGGACCGGACGCACGAACTGGGCATCCAGATCCCCCCAGCGCATCCGCTTGGGGATCGGCAGACCGTCGAGGGCGGCGCGCACAATATGGGGGATCAGCTCCGCCGCCGGCTGCCCCTTCTGCACGCTGCGCCACACCAGCCACGCCCCCTTGTCGCTCTCCAGCCGCTCCAGCTCGGCCACCGTCACCCCGCAGGAGCGGGCGAATCCCTCGGCGGCCCGGGTGGGGTTGCCGTCGGCGTCGAAGGCGGCCTGCAGGGCCGGCCCCCGCCGCTCCATCTGCCGGTCGGGCTGGGTGAGGGCCACCGACGGGACGCGCACCGCCAGGCGGCGTGGAGTGGCGAAGGGCACCGCCTTGCCGTGGCTCAGGGCGGCATCGTCGAGCCCCTTGACGATCCCCTCCAGAAAGGCGGTCGAGAGGCGGCGGAGCGCCTTGGGCGGCAGCTCCTCGGTGCCGATCTCCACAAGCAGGTCGCGGGCGCTCATACCTTCTCCTCCCGCAGCATGGGGAAGCCCAGTTTCTCCCGGGCCTCGTAGTAGGCCTTCGCCACCTCGCGCGAAAGGGTGCGGACCCGCAGGATGTAGCGCTGCCGCTCGGTGACCGAGATGGCGTGCCGGGCGTCCAGCAGGTTGAAGGTGTGGGAGGCCTTGAGCACCTGCTCGTAGGCGGGCAGCGGCAGCCCCTGCCCGATCAGGCGCTGGCTCTCCCGTTCGCAGGTGTCGAACCAGCCGAACAGCGACTCGGTGTCGGCCTGATCGAAGTTGTAGGCGGACTGTTCCACCTCGTTCTGGTGAAAGACGTCGCCGTAGGTGATGCGGCCGAACGGGCCGTCGGTCCAGACCAGGTCGAAGACGCTCTCCACCCCCTGCAGATACATGGCGATGCGCTCCAGACCGTAGGTGATCTCGCCGGTCACCGGCCGGCACTCGAGGCCGCCCACCTGCTGGAAGTAGGTGAACTGGGTCACTTCCATGCCGTTGAGCCACACCTCCCAGCCGAGTCCCCAGGCGCCGAGGGTGGGGGACTCCCAGTTGTCCTCCACGAAGCGGATGTCGTGGACCAGCGGATCGATGCCGAGCATGCGCAGGGAGCCCAGGTAGAGCTCCTGGATCTCCAGCGGCGAGGGCTTGATGACCACCTGGAACTGGTAGTAGTGCTGCAGCCGGTTGGGGTTCTCCCCGTAGCGGCCGTCGGTGGGACGGCGGGAGGGCTGCACGTAGGCGGCCGCCCACGGCTCGGGGCCGATGGCGCGCAGGAAGGTGGCGGTATGGAAGGTCCCCGCCCCCATCTCCATGTCGTAGGGCTGCAGGAGCACGCACCCCTGCTCCGCCCAGTAGCGCTGCAGGGCGAGGATCAGCCCCTGGAAGGTGGCGACTTCCGGATTGGTGGTCTTGCTGCTCAAGGTCGGTTTCCGTCGGGTGGCGTCAAAAACGGCCATTATATATGGATGGGGGTGTGGACCGGTAATCGGGAGAGTGGTCGTGTCGGTGCCGCCGCCGGGAGAGTTGCCTCGGCGCCGGGGTGTGGAGGCCCTTCCGGGGGACGCCGTGAACCCATCCATGGGGGCTCGTCGGCGGTATCCCTGCCGCCAACGCCCCCGGAAGGGCCTCCCTGCCCCACGGGGCGGTGGGGGAGCCACCGGAAACGGGAGAAATGACAGAGTCATCGAATATCCACCCCGGAAAGGCCTCCCCGCCCCGGTGCCCCTGCCGAAGCTGCCGGTCGCCGCAAGAAGACCGCATGGGCTCCGTCCGGGGTGCGAGGGTGTTCCGCTGGTCGTGAACCGCATCCCACACTTTTGGTAGACTATGCGATTCCATCCCATTCGATCGTTGCACCCGGAGCCGCCATGACCACCCAGCGCAAGGCCGTTTCCCTCATCTCGGGGGGGCTCGACTCCATGCTCGCCACCAAGGTGATCATGGAGCAGGGCGTCCACGTGGAGGGGATCAACTTCTTCACCGGCTTCTGCGTGGAGGGGCACACCCATGCCATCCGCAAGAAGGACCGGGCGAAGCCGAAGCGCAACAACGCCCTGTGGGTGGCGGAGCAGCTCGGTATCAAGCTGCACATCGTCGATGTCATCGAGGAGTACAAGGAGGTGCTGCTCAATCCGAAGCACGGCTACGGCGCCAACATGAACCCCTGCCTCGACTGCAAGGCCTTCATGGTGCGCAAGGCCCACGAGTGGATCGAGGCGCACGGCTTCGACTTCATCATCACCGGCGAGGTGATCGGCCAGCGCCCCATGTCCCAGCGCAAGGACACCATGCCGGTGGTCGCCCGCGAGTCGGGGGCCGGCGACCGGCTGCTGCGCCCCCTCTGCGCCAAGCTGCTGCCGCCCACCCTCCCCGAGCGGGAGGGGTGGGTGGACCGCGAGCGCCTCTACGACTTCTCCGGCCGCACCCGCAAGCCGCAGATGGCCCTCGCCCGCAAGTTCGGCATCGAGGGCTACGCCCAGCCGGCCGGCGGCTGCTGCTTCCTCACCGACGCCGCCTACTCCGCCAAGCTGGTGGACCTCTGGCAGGCGCGCGGCGACCGCGAGTACGAGCTGGACGACATCATGCTCCTCAAGGTGGGGCGCCATGTCCGCCCGCGTCCCCACTTCAAGCTGATCGTCGCCCGCGAGGAGGGGGAGGTGCGCTTCCTCGAGGGGTACCGGAACCGCTTCGTCTCCCTGCGCACCACCTCCCATCCCGGCCCGCTGGCGCTGGTGGATGGCCGCCTCGAGGAGGGAGACGAGGCGCTGGCGGCCGCCATCGTCGCCCGCTACAGCAAGGGGGTGCGCGATTCCCGGGTGACCGTTGAGGTGCGCCAGCCCGACGGGGAGAGCCGTGAGATCGAGGTCGAGCCCCTCTCCCCGGAGCGCATTCCGGAGGGATGGCATGTCTGATCGCCAGACACTCGATGCCCGGCGGCTGCTCTGCCCCATGCCGGTGATCCGGGTCCAGGAACGGGTGGAGACGATGAATCCCGGCGAGGAGCTGGAGGTGATCTGCACCGATCCGGGCGCCGCCAACGACGTCCCCGCCTGGTGCCGCATCAACGGTCACCGGGTGCTGTCGGTGGAGCAGGGGGCGGAAGAGCTGCGCATCGTCATTCGGGTCGGCGGGGGAGAGGGTTCATGAACACCACGCCAGACATGGGTGCCCGGCCGGCCAACGGCGAGGAGCGCTACCAGGCCTCCCGCCGCATCACCCTGATCGGTGCGGCGGTGGACCTGCTGCTCTCGGTGCTCAAGATCGTGGTCGGGGTGGTGGGCGGCTCCCAGGCGCTGGTCGCCGACGGTATCCACTCCCTCTCCGACCTCGCCACCGACGCCATGGTGCTGATCGCCGCCAAGCACGGCTCCAGGGACGCCGACGAGGATCACCCATACGGCCACGGCCGTTTCGAGACGGTGATGACGGTGATCCTCGGCTCGATCCTCATCCTGGTGGCCGCCGGTATCGCCTGGGACGCGGTGCGCCGCCTCTTCCAGCCCGAGCTGCTGCTACAGCCGGGCTGGCCGGCGCTGGCCGCGGCCGCCGCCTCCATCGTCGCCAAGGAGGTGCTCTACGTCTGGACCCTGCGGGTGGCGAAACGGCTGCGCTCCCCCATGCTCAAGGCCAACGCCTGGCACCACCGTTCCGATGCCATATCCTCGGTGGTGGTGCTGGTGGGCGTGGCAGGCACCATGGCCGGTCTCGACTATCTCGACTCCATCGCCGCCTTCGGCGTCGCCCTCATGGTGGCCAAGATCGGTGGTGACCTGGCCTGGCACGCTCTCCAGGAACTGGTCGACACCAGCCTGGAGAGCCACCAGGTGGAGGCGATCCGCAAGGCGATCCAGGACGTGGGAGGGGTTCGTGACCTTCACCTGCTGCGGACCCGGCGGATGGGCGGCGACGCCCTGGTGGACGTCCACATCGAGGTGGACCCGCGCCTCTCGGTCTCCGAGGGGCACCAGGTGGGCGAGCGGGTGCGCCACTACCTCATCGACCGCATCGACGACGTGGCCGACGTGATGGTGCACATCGATCCGGAGAACGACGAGCGGGGCAACATCAACATGGCGCTGCCGTCGCGGGACGAGCTGATCCCCCGTCTCGAGGAGGCGTGGCGGGAGATCACCGAGGCGCAGCCGCCGCTGCTCGTCACCCTCCACTACCTGGCCGGGCGCCTGCTGGTGGACGTGATGCTGCCGCTGGACCGTTTCCGCGATCTGGATCACGCCCGCGAGGTGGCGCGCCGGATGAAGAGGTCGGCCTCGGAGGTGCAGGGGATCTCCACCCTGCACATCTTCTTTTTCGATCCCTCGATCGAGGAGACCAATATGGTGCACGATTGGATCGAGAATGCACAAGAATAGTGCATTCTTCTCTCCTGCCGGAGGGTTGTCTTTCTAACCAATTGATTTTTAGTAAGTGGCCTGGTGGCATGCTTCGTGCACCAAGGGGGGACCGAAAAGATGGTCCCGGCCGCTCCCTGTTCTGTTCCGGTGGCGGGAGCTGGCCGAAGTGGTTCCCAAACCGCGCCCGGGGGGATAGAATCGGACTCCGTTTTTTCCGACCTCAGGCGCACGACTGATTCTGGAGGAGGGGCTTCAATGTCCAACAAAGTACTGAAGATGATCAAGGACAACGACGTCAAGTTCGTTGATCTCCGCTTTACCGACCCCCGCGGCAAGGAGCAGCACGTCACCGTTCCGGCGCACGTCGTCGACGAGGACATGTTCAGCGAGGGCAAGATGTTCGACGGCTCCTCCATCGCCGGCTGGAAGGGCATCGACGAATCCGACATGATCCTGATGCCCGATCTGGACAGCGCAGTGATGGACCCCTTCTTCGACGAAACCACCCTGATCCTGCGCTGTGACATCCTCGAGCCCAGCACCATGCAGGGCTACGAGCGCGATCCCCGCTCGGTGGCGCGTCGCGCCGAGGAGTACCTCAAGTCCACCGGTATCGGTGACGTCGCCTACTTCGGTCCGGAGAACGAGTTCTTCGTCCTCGACGACGTCCGTTGGGGTTCCGACCTCTCCGGCAGCTTCGTCAAGATCGATTCCGAAGAGGCCTCCTGGAACTCCGAGAAGGTGTTCGAGGACGGCAACATCGGCCACCGCCCCACCGTCAAGGGCGGTTACTTCCCCGTTCCTCCGGTCGATTCCCTGCAGGACATCCGTTCCGCCATGTGTCTGGCCCTGGAGGACATGGGCATCAAGACCGAGGTGCACCACCACGAGGTGGCCACCGCCGGCCAGTGCGAGATCGGCGTCGCCTTCAACAGCCTGGTGCGCAAGGCGGACGAGGTGCAGATGCTGAAGTACGTGGTGCAGAACGTCGCCCACGCCTACGGCAAGACCGCCACCTTCATGCCCAAGCCGATCGTGGGTGACAACGGCAACGGCATGCACGTCCACCAGTCCATCGCCAAGGGCGGCGACAACCTGTTCAGCGGCGACCTCTACGGCGGCCTCTCCGAGACGGCGCTCTACTACATCGGCGGCATCATCAAGCATGCCCGTGCCCTGAACGCCTTCACCAACGCCTCCACCAACAGCTACAAGCGCCTGGTGCCCGGCTTCGAGGCGCCGGTGATGCTGGCCTACTCGGCCCGCAACCGCTCCGCCTCCGTGCGTATCCCGTTCGTCGCCAATCCCAAGGCGCGTCGCATCGAGGTGCGGTTCCCCGACTCCACCGCCAACCCCTACCTGGCCTTTGCGGCGATGCTGATGGCGGGCCTGGACGGCATCCAGAACAAGATCCACCCCGGCGACGCCATGGACAAGGATCTCTACGACCTGCCGCCGGAAGAGGCCAAGGACATTCCCACCGTCTGCCACAGCCTCGACCAGGCCCTGGAGGCGCTGGACAGCGACCGCGCCTTCCTCACCGCCGGTGGCGTCTTCACCGACGACATGCTGGACGGCTACATCGCCCTCAAGATGGAGGAGGTGACCCGTCTGCGCATGACCACCCATCCGGTGGAGTTCGACATGTACTACTCCCTCTGATCGGGAGTCTCCGGCCGGTTCGCCGGCGAGGAGCGGAAAGGCTCCCGGGCTCCATCCCCGGGGGCCTTTCTTGTTCCCGCGCCGGAGAGTCGCTCGCACCGCCACAATCCGTTTGTCGGTTTCATCGTCCTCTCCGTCCGACCGGGCGGGAGGACCTGCTTGTCATTTGCGGTTGGGTCGGCTATGGTCCAAACCATGAATCCGCTCATGGTCTTTCTGCTCGCCCTGCTGCTTTTGCCCATGGCGTCTGCGGGGGAGATCTATCGGGGGCGCGATGCCAACGGCGTCACCGTCTACAGCGATCAGCCGATCCCCGGTGGCGAGGTAATCCGGCTGGAGGGGCCGCCGGTCTCCGGCGAGGCTCCGCCCCAGGCGCGCATCGAGGCGCCGAACCCGGTTCCCGCTGCCGTCCTTCCCTATGATCAACTGATGATACTGCGTCCCGCCGATCAGGCCGTGATCGAGGATCCCGAGGGGGGGATCCCCCTCGAGTTCTCGGTCTCGCCCCGTCTGCGCCTCGCCGATGGTCACCGCATCCGCATCGACGTCGACCAGGGCAAGGGCGAACTCTTCACCACCCTGAACCGATTCAAGCTCACCGGTCTGCAACCTGGTGCCCACCTCGTCACCGTCTGGGTCGTGGATCGCCAGGGTCGTCAGGTCAGCCCCGAGGCGCGGGTCGAGGTCTTCCTCCGCCGGCCCTGAACCGCTTCCTTGACAGTGCGCACCAAAATGGTGCATCCTTGGGTCCGACTGCCCCACGAGGGGCGCCCCTTTTCCCTCCGTTATTGCGCGCGCCCTGCAGCAGATTCGTCAGCGATCCCTCATGTCACTGTTTTCAAAGTTGTTTTCTTGTGATTGTTCGGAATCATGCCGGCGCCCTTTGGTGAGGCGGTGGCCATGGTTCGGATCTTGCACGCCCTGAGGACATGCAGGAGGGAGATTTCAAACCGGCCCGGATCCTGGAGCACCTGATCACCTCGGTGTTCATCCTCGACGATGATCTGCGTCTCCGCCACATCAACCCCAGTGCCGAGATGCTGGTCGAGGTGAGTGTGCGGAAGGCGCGTGGACAGCCCCTCGACCGTCTGCTGGTGTTGCCGGAGGGCATGGAGCGGCGCATGGATCAGGTGCTGGAGGCCCAGCAACCCTTTACCGAACACGAGGCGCGGTTGCGGCTCTGGAACGGACGGACGGTGACTGCCGACTGCGGGGTCACCGGTATGGAGGCAGAGGGTGAGCAGTTGCTGATGCTGGAGGTGATGGTCATCGACCGGCAGGTGCGCATGAGCCACGAGGAGAGTCTGCTCGCCCAGCATCAGACGGTGCGCTCCATCGTCCGGGGCCTGGCCCACGAGATCAAGAACCCGCTCGGCGGATTGCGTGGCGCCGCCCAGCTTCTCGAGCGGGAACTCCCCGAGCCGGAGCTGGCCGAGTACACCCGGGTGATCATCGAGGAGGCGGATCGTCTGCAGGCGCTGGTGGATCGCATGCTGGGTCCCCGCGACCGGCCTCGCACCCGCATGGTCAATATCCATGAGGTGCTGGAACGGGTGCGCACCCTGGTGGTGGCGGAGAGCCCGGAGGGGATCACCGTGAGGCGGGACTACGATCCCGCCATCCCCGAACTGATGGCCGATCCCGACCAGCTCATTCAGGCGGTGCTCAACCTCGTCCGCAACGCGGTTCAGGCGCTGGGCCAGGAGGGGGAGATCACCCTCCGGACCCGTGTGGACAGGCAGGTGACCATCGGCAACCGCTGCCATCGCCTGGTGCTGATGATCGAGATAAGGGACAACGGTCCCGGTATTCCCCCCGGCATCGAGCAGGAGATCTTCTATCCGATGATCACCGGCCGGGCGGACGGGGAGGGCCTTGGCCTGTCCATCGCCCAGGCGGTGGTCAACCGGCATGGTGGACTGATCGAATGCGAAAGCGAGCCGGGCAACACCGTGTTCCGGCTCCTGTTGCCATTGGAGAGCGGGAAATGACCTCGAGGGACAAGATCTGGATCGTCGACGACGATCGCTCCATTCGCTGGGTGCTGGAGAAGGCCTTCACCCGGGCCGGCTACGAGATCTCGAGTTTCGCCGACAGCCGAAAGATGCTCGAGCGGCTGGAGAGCGACGAGCCGGACGTGCTGATCAGCGATATCCGCATGCCGGGCATGGACGGTATCCAGGTGCTCTCCCACTTCCGCGAGAGTCATCCCGATGTCCCGGTGATCATCATCACGGCCCACTCCGACCTGGAGAGCGCCCTCTCCGCCTATGAGGGTGGCGCCTTCGAGTATCTGCCCAAGCCCTTCGATGTGGACGAAGCGGTCCTGCTGGTGGAGAGGGCGGTTCAGCACCGCCGCGAGGTGGTGGGGCGGCGTGACGACGAGGCGACCGCCGCCGGGACCGAGATCATCGGCAAGGCACCCGCCATGCAGGAGGTCTTCCGGGCCATCGGACGCCTCTCCCGTTCCCACATCACCGTGCTCATCAACGGAGAGTCGGGTACTGGAAAAGAGCT